>JAFVRI010000066.1 GCA_017504335.1 Clostridia bacterium | reverse complement strand
TATGTCAAACAGATTATTTCAGGGTGTCATTTATCAGATGAAGGATGCCTTCGACCGCGTCATTGGTGTCATTGATGAAAATGGAGTGATCATTTCCTGCTCCGATCTCGGAAAGATGGGAAATACCCGTCAGGGAATCCGTGAGGAAATGTCCTTTTCCAATGATTTTGTGACAAGAGACGGATATACCTACCGTTATATGGGTGTAGGTCAGAAGTGCGAATACATCGTATTCATCGAGGGTGAGGACAAGCTGGCAGAGAAAATGTCCAAGATGCTTGCGGTTTCTCTCGGTAATATCAAGAGTCTGTACGATGAAAAGTACGATAAGGGATCCTTTATTAAAAATATCATTCTGGATAATATTTTGCCCAGCGATATTTATATTAAGTCCAAGGAGCTTCATTTCAAGACCGAGGAGCCGAGAGTTGTATTCCTCATCAAGTTCTTCGGCAAGACCGATATGATGCCCTTTGAGATGCTTCAGAATATGTTCCCCGATCAGTCCAAGGATTACGCCATCAGCGTAGGGGAGCATGATATTGTCCTCGTAAAGGAATTGAAGCCCGGAACCGATACCAAGGAGATCGAAAAGGTCGCTATCAATATTGCGGATACGCTTTCTACCGAATTCTATACCAAGGTCGTGATCGGTATTTCCACCGTGGTGGAAAACATCAAGGATCTTGCCAAGGCATATCAGGAGGCGCAGGTCGCATTGGAGGTTGGTAAGGTATTTGAAACCGAGAAAAACATCATCAGCTATGAAAATCTCGGAATCGGCAGATTGATCTATCAGCTGCCTACCACCCTTTGTGAAATGTTCCTTCAGGAGGTGTTCAAGCGAGGAAGCTTGGATTCTCTGGACAGAGAGACGCTTATGACCATTCAGTGCTTCTTCGAGAACAACCTGAATGTATCCGAAACCTCCCGTAAGCTCTTTGTACATAGAAATACGTTGGTTTACCGTCTGGAAAAGATCCGTAAGCTGACCGGACTCGATCTGCGTGAATTCGAGCATGCGATCACCTTCAAGGTTGCCTTGATGGTCAGAAAGTATTTGGATTCCAAGCCCACCAAGTTCTGATTCAAACGGCGGAATACTCCGCATAGGCGGAGTATTTCGCTTTTGAGCGTTTTTTGGAATGATGGACGCAGATCTACATAGGATAGATTGGGAAGAGAATGGACGGCATTGGATGTTTCAAATTCCTATGAAACGGGATCGTTTGATCAAAGGAGAAATTCGAAATGTCAGATGAAAATATGAATCGGGAAACGGAGCCGAATTTTGACACTGATCGGGAGACGGAGGAGATCTCCGCACCGAAGCGTCAGAAGCACGTTTCCCTGACGACCTTTGTTTGCTCTGCCATTGCGCTTGTGGTGGCAACGGCAATCACGGTCGGCGCTGGTTGCTTTTTCGGATACCGAAAAAAACTTTCCGAGATTGTTGCCGTTCCGGGGCAGCTTCAATCCACTCCCGCGGATGCGTATTACCCCTATGAGCTGATCGGAGCCTTCTTCGACCGTTACTCTTTGAAGGAAGTGGATCATGAGCTGATGACCGAGTCGGCGCTGAAGGCATATGTATATGCCACGGGCGACCGATATGCCGCATATTATACGGAAGAGGAAAGCAAGACGCTGTTTGCATCCAACGCAGGAAGCTCCGAGGGAATCGGAATCAACATCATTGAAGATGAAGCCACGGTGGGCGGTGTTGCCTACAAGGTTCTCCGCGTGGTCAATGTAATGGAGGGATCGCCCGCACTTGCCGCGGGAATGCGCTTGGGGGATATGATCTGTGCGGTTGGAATCGGTGAGAATGCCGAGACCATCAGTACACTGGGCTACGACATCGCATTGAAAAAGCTGCAGGGATCCTCGGGAACCGAAGCGACCTTTACGGTGTTCCGACCGACGGATGACGGAATGGAGACTAAGGAGTTCCGTATCATGCGCGCGAAGGTGACCACGACCTCGGTTCGGGGACAGGCGGTTACCTGGCAAGGAAAAAAAGTGGGTGTTGTAAAGATCTTTCAGTTTGACGCAACCACACCTGCCCAGTTCAAGAGTGAAATGAACCGATTGATCGAGGAAGGATGCGGCTCGTTTGTGTACGATGTGCGAAGCAATCCGGGCGGAGCGCTTACCTCTATCGAAGCGGTGCTCAGCTATTTTTTGAATAAAAATGATGTTCTGATCATTACGAGAGATAATCAAGGAAATGAAGAGATTTCCAGAGTCGCTCCCGTCACCTATTCCGGTACCTATGCCGCTTGCTCGGTGAAGGAAAGTGAGATCGGCATGTATCGGAAATATCCCTCGGTGGTGCTTTGTAATGAAAACACTGCCAGCGCCGGAGAGCTGTTTACGGCGGCATTCCGCGATTACGGCTTGGCACCCGTGGTAGGAACGACCACCTACGGAAAGGGAACCATGCAGCGGTTTTTCGATCTGGGTCTTTACGGATACAAGGGAACCCTTCGGTTGACGGTTGCGGCATACTATCCGCCCAGCGACAAGGGATACGATGGAGTGGGAATCACCCCCGACCATGTTGTAGAGCCGTCTGAGGAATTAAAGAAGCTGAACCTGTTTGAGGTCAATCTCGCCAAGGACAATCAGTTGACACAGGCATTGAACCTGCTTGACGGAAATTCGTAAAAATAAAATTTTGATTATAATATAACAAGGAGAAATATCATGGCTGAAATGCAGAAATACACACAAGAGGGCTTTGAAAAGCTGAAGCAGGAGTATGAGTTCCGAACCAAAGAGGAACGTGAGAGAATCAAGGTTGCCATTGCCGAGGCGAGATCCTTCGGAGACCTTTCCGAGAACGCCGAGTACGATGAAGCAAGAAATGAGCAGGCAAAGAATGAGGCGCGCATCAAGGAGCTGGATGAGCTGATCCAGCACGCGATCGTTGTTGACGATTCTCAGCAGGACGCTAAGACCGTAGGACTTGGATCTACCGTAAAGGTGGATCGCAACGGTGCGGAGATCGAGTATAAGATCGTTGGTTCCAATGAGGCGGATCCCTTCGACAATAAGATCTCGGACGTATCTCCCGTGGGAAGAGGATTGCTCGGTGCCAAGAAGGGCGACGTGGTTCAGATCGAGGTTCCCTCCGGTACCGTCTCCTTGAAGGTTCTGGACGTTTATAAGGCGTAAGCTTGGTCGGGGTTGTCGCAAGACAGCCCCGAATTTTCAAAAAGGAGTACATATGAAGGATAGAAAGCAACAGGAAAATCAGGGAGAGGGCTACGGCTCTATTTCCGTGTCCTCCAGCCCGTTTTTGCGTTGGCTGGACAATTTCTGGTATCATTACAAATGGCCGACCATCGGCATTGCGTTTGCCGTAATTGTGATACTGGTTTGTACATTGCAGACCTGTTCTCGGGAATCACAGGATGTAAAAATGATCTACGCAGGGCCCGCTGCCTTAAGGAGCGAGCAGATTACGGGAATTGATCAGCTGTTGGATCAGACGGTGCCTGAGGATTTTGACGGAGACGGAGAGAAGAATGCTATGCTTCTGCGTCATACGGTATTTTCCAAGGAGCAGATTCAAGAGATTCAAAAGCGTAACGAGCAGGAGATTCTGGAAAAAGGCGAGGAAGCAACCGAGATTTATATCAATACACAATTTAATTCTCAGGAATATGAAAGCCTGTACAGAGAGATCAGCGGCGGAGCCGCGGCAATCTGCCTGCTGGATCCGTGGTTGTATGAGGAATTGAAGCCAAGTGAAAAGGCTGAGCAGGATAAAAAAGCATACCTTCGAAAGCTCTACGGTGACGAGGATTCCTTTTTCTCCGAGCCCATTGAAGGATTGCTGGAGGACGGCTACGGAGTTCGGTTGGGGGAAACGGAGCTTTATCGGAAATACAAGGTGCTTCAGGCTTTGCCGGAGGATACGGTGATTTGTCTGGTAAGCAGACTCTTGACCCAAACCGAGCAGATGTACACGCAAAGTGAGGACATGTTCCGC
>JAFVRI010000065.1 GCA_017504335.1 Clostridia bacterium | reverse complement strand
ACGATTGAAATTTAGAACGAAATATTTGAAAAAATTGCTCTCAAAGGGATCGTCACAGTTGCACAAGACCGTCTTACCATCAAAATGCTTTCTATAGTATCGCATCTCTTTTTCAATATCGGTAAGCTGAGTATAAAATTCATCTTTTTTTGCGTCTTTTGCTTTACTTAATAGTTTATTATCAGCCATTTTTTATTCCTCCTTTATATCATCCAAACTGGAACGATCAAATTATCCCTATCAAACGCGCCGAACTGCTCTGCCATGCAGAGAACTGCACCTGTGCCGACCTGCAAAGGTGCGCGATCGATCACGCCAAAGGTGCGGATGATGCGCTTATCGGGCGTTGCTGTCTTCTTGATCTCCAGAGGACACAGCTTACCGTCGCCCTCCATGATGACGTCAATTTCCTTGGCATCCTTGTCACGATAGAAATAGAGATATGGCTCAAGTCCCGCATTCTGATAGCCCTTCATGATCTCGGACACCGTGAAGTTTTCAAGCAACGCGCCACTCATTGCTCCACTCTCGGCAACCTCGGGGCTTGACCATTTCGTGAGGTAGCACACAAGTCCCGTGTCATAGAAATAGACCTTGGGCGTCTTGATGGTGCGCTTCAACACGTTGTTGGAATAGGGGTGGAGCAAGAAGATAATACCGAGAGTTTGGAGAATATCCACCCACGCCTTTGCAGTGGGCATATCGATCTCGGCATCGTCCGCAATCGCCTTATAGTTGAGCAACTGCGAGGTTCTTGCGGCGACCGCGGTAATAAAGCGGTTGAATTTCAGCGCGTCCACCGTACCCGAAAGCTCGCGAACGTCACGCTCTACGTAGGTGGAGATATAGGACGAGTAGTACATATTGCGGTCAGAATAGAGTCCCGAAACGATACCCGGCATCGAGCCGCGCCAGATGCGCTCAAAGAGCCTGGGCGTATCCACGGGGGCTATCTTTTTGCTTTCTGCGAGGAGCGTTTCCATATTCGTTGTGAACGGAACACAGTCCGCGCCAATGATCTCACGCTGGGACATGGGCGACATATGCAAAAGCGCAACGCGCCCCGCAAGCGACTCCTGTACGCCCTTCATCAAGCGGAAGATCTGCGAGCCCGTCATCCAGAAATCTCCGGGATTGTGATGCTCGTCGATGTGAATTTTGATATAGGTAAAAAGCTCCGGCGCGTACTGAACCTCGTCGATCAGCACGGGGGGCTTGTGTATCTGCAAGAAGAGCGCGGGGTCGTTCTTCGCCATGTCGCGCGTGGAGAGGTCGTCCAGCGACACGTACTCGCGCCCCTTGTTCTCCTTCTGGGCAAGCGAGCGAAGCATCGTTGTTTTTCCCGCCTGACGCGGACCTGTCAAAAGAATGGCAGAATACGACTGCGACAGCTCCATAATTCGATTTTCCATATGACGGTAGATGTAATTCATAAATTCCTCCGTGTTATACCTATGGCATTATACTACTATTAGTAGTATACACCTATTTTGTCCGTTTGTCAATGATTTTTTCGGCTGTTTTTAATAATTTATATAAATTAGCCGAAATTCCTTTTTTGAAGACAGACTAAATCTACACTCACCGCCCCCTTTCGACATATAATGTAAAGAGTTCCCAAACCATACGGAACTCGGAAAGGAAGATTTTTATGGGTGTAACAAACTCAAATAAGGAGCTGAACGTAAGTGAGATCACTTGCGGCGGCTCCTTTCAAATAAAATTATCGCTAACGGCGGCTCCCGACATCACGACGAATCCAACCGACATCGTCTTGATCCTCGACCGCTCGGGCAGTATGCAGGGCGCGCCTCTGCAGAGTCTCAAAAACGGCGCAAAGGCTTTTATCGACATTATTGATGAAGCCACCGACAGCGCGCAGGACGGGCAGATCGGTTCGGGTAGCCGCATCGGCATTGTCAGCTTTGCCGACGTCGCAACACAGGACACACAGCTGATCACCGACGTTGCTGATCTAAAAGCTGCGGTGGATGCGCTGGATGCGGACGGCTCCACCAACCACGAGGACGCGTTTACCAAGGCGCTTGACCTTTTTGATCCTACGTCAACCAACGCAAAGGTGATGGTGATGTTCACCGATGGGGTGACCACTGCGGGCGGCAATCCCAACACAGTGGCAACTCTTGCCAAATCGCAGGGTGTCGTCATTTACTGCATCGGTCTTTCGGGTAACGGCGGTATCGACGTAAGTGCACTCAATGCATGGGCATCCGATCCCGATTCGGCATATGTGGCGATTACGCCCGATGATGCGGAGCTTGAAGATCTTTTCGAGGATCTGGCGAGAAATATCTCAAATCCCGGAGCGACGAACGTGGTGATTACGGACACGGTCGCTCCTTGTTTCCGTATCACGTCGATCTCCTCCCCCACCAAGGGGTCTGCAACCTTGACGGGAACCAATACGGTTCGCTGGAATATCGACGAGCTGGGTGTAACGGCAAGCGAGGGCGCAACCTTTGAATTTACCGTCGAGCATATCGGACCTTGCGCGGGTACGGTAGCGGTTAACGAAAGCATCACCTACGACGATGAGGAGAGCAATATTGTCACCTTCCCATCTCCTACGGTGGAGGTGGATTGCGGCATTGATGTCTGCCCTGAGGGCTGTCCAGTAACGGTTGATTTGACGGTTGACGGTTGCACAGATACCGTGGAATTTGACGCGGGCGATCTTTTCATGGATTCGCTTGGACGCATCGTTCAGCTTGATGTAACGCTCCGCAACGTCTGTCCGAACAGACGAGTAGCATTAGCGGTGATGCTGAACGAGCTTGATGAGCAGGACGAGGAGTATAAGCGAGGCCTCAAAACCATGACCATCCCCGCGCACACGAGAGAGGGCTGCCGTGACGTGACGGTTCGCTGTATCAAATTCGTGCTTCCCGAGGATCTTGACGTGTCGGGCGACGCCACCGCGATCTGCAACGAGAGAAGATTCAGAGCAAGACTCATCGCAAACTACGTGGACTACGACTTTGAGTGCTGCTGTGATACCGATACGGAAGTATAAAGTATAAGAATGATAAAGGGGCTGACTAAAGCGGTCAGCCCTCAATTTTATTCTGTTCTCCACACAAATTCTCTCGCGCTGCAATCGTCGCAAGCGTGTCACCAAGCTGAACAAATATGCTCGCCAAAAGCGCGATTTCGTCAACCGATAGCTTACAAGCGATGGCGTTGGCAAGTGCCGTTACCGCACTCGTCAATTCGAGCGAGTTCATTTTTTAATGCCCCTCGTGCTCCGCATCGGCTTTGGTTTGATGCACTGTACCGAAAGGATGCTGAGGCGGTGCGTAAAGTGAATAGAGCTTCAAGGGTCGGTTGCCCACATTGACGATATTGTGCCACGTACCTGCGGGAATCAAGATAGCGTAATTACCGTCCACGCATGCCTGCTCTTGCAGATTATTTCTGCAACTGCCCATATAGACCTTGGCTCTGCCGCTCTCTACACGAATGAATTGGTCAACGTCAGGGTGCATCTCTACGCCAATGTCGCCGCAAAAGGGAATGCTCATTAAGGTTAGCTGCAAATGCTCACCGGTCCAGAGCGTCGTACGGAAATTTTCGTTCATGTTTGTAGCGTGATTGATATTGAATATAAACGGCTCGCATCCGTAGTCGCGAATTTCGGGATGCTCACCGCAATTTCGATGTCGCATAAGTGTACCTCCAAAAATGGTTTCGGTACAGTATATGCCGAAATCAGTCGTTTGGATATAGCGTCAGCTTGTCCTCTTCCTTACGGTAAATACCAAGGAAGATTTCTTTTGAATCCTTATATCCCTGTGCTTTTAACTGCTTCCCAAGCCAATTCGTGTCCCGTCCCATGCGGGATAGATTTTCTCCCATCACACGCCCGTCCATGATGACCTCCACGCCGATGTGTGTGGCTTTGGCGGTGATCTTCAAATCCTCGGGCGTTGCAGGGCGACTCGCCGCCTTTGGTAAGATCGAGATCTTGCCGTTATGCTCAAAGATCGCTAACTGTATCTCGTCAAGATCAAAATAGCCTTGCTCGCGGCATAGGAGCATAAACTCGGAGAGGTCGAGCTTCGCCTTTTTCAAATTCTTGCGATAAAGCCTTCCGTCATTCATCAGGATCGTTGGCGTGCCGTTGATATATTTTCTCGTTTTCGGCAACTTGTGTGCAATCAAATTCAAAACAAGCGACGCGCCGCCCCAAACACAAAGCGCGATCAGCGGCTTGTATGGCTCTTCAAGTTCGGTCGCCAGCTCCGCGCCGATTGAACCGATGGTGATGCCCGAAACGTAGTCAAAAAAGTCAAGCTGCGCCACCTGCTTGTGTCCCATGATTTTCGTGATGATAAATAGCGCCGCCACCGATAAAAGCGCCGTTAATATGACCTTGATAATATCCATAGTTACCTCGATTTTTTAGTATGTTTATATTTTGCCTCAAAATGCAAATAATAATTCTATTAAGATTCGGAGGATTTATTATGGAATCTATATGGTTAAAAACGGCAGACGGACCGCATTTTGATGCGCTTGACGGAAATAAAAAGACCGACATTTTGATCATCGGCGGCGGGATTGCAGGGATTTTGTGTGCCTACAAGTTGAGAGAGGCGGGCGTGGATTGTATGCTCGTTGAAGCTGACGAGATCTGCGACGGCATTACGAAAAACACCACGGCGAAGATCACTTTGCAACACGGATTGATTTACGATAAGATGATCAAACGCTTTGGAGAGGACAAGGCACGGCTTTATGTTAAAGCGCAAGCCAACGCGATCAAGGAATACGCACAGCTCTGTGAAAACGTTGACTGCGACTATGAAAAGCGAGATAATTACGTTTATTCCACGGGTGATCGTAAGAAGATCGAAAAAGAGGTTTTCGCGCTCAACCGTATCGGCGTGAAAGCCGAGTTGTCGGATGCCAGCGAGCTGCCTGTTTCGGTTGCAGGTGCGGTACTCGTCAAAGACCAAGCGCAGTTCCACCCACTGAAGTTCCTATATGCAATCGCCAAAGATTTGCCGATCTACGAGCATACCAAGGTCATCGAGCTGATGCCGCACAAGGCAAAAACCAACCACGGCGAGATCACCTATAAAAAGCTAATTGTCGCAACCCACTTTCCCATGCTGAACAAGCACGGTTTATACCCACTCAAACTCTATCAGCACCGTTCATACGTCATCGCCCTAAAAGGCGCGCAGAAGCTTGATGGAATGTACGTGGACGAATCGGATACGGGATTATCCTTCCGCAATTACGGCGACCTTCTACTTTTGGGTGGTGGCGGGCACCGCACGGGCAAGAAGGGCGGCTGTTGGCAAGAGCTTGAAGCTTTTGCCCGTAAACATTACAAAAACGCCGAGATTGTTGGCAAATGGGCAACACAGGATTGTATGACGCTGGACGACGTTCCATATATCGGGCAATACTCGAAATCCACGCCCAACGTATTTGTAGCGACGGGCTTTAACAAATGGGGGATGACAAACGCCATGGTCGCCGCCGAGCTGCTCTGTGACCTCGTCAGGGGCAAGGCGAATCCCTACGCCACCGTATTTGATCCATCGCGCACCGTTCTGCGCCCACAACTTGCAGTCAACGCCTTTGACTCAGTGATAGGGCTTCTCACCCCCACCGCGCCGCGATGCCCACACCTTGGTTGTGCGCTCAAGTACAACCCCGCCGAGCACACGTGGGATTGTCCTTGCCACGGCTCGCGCTTCACAGAGGACGGTCAGCTGATTGATAACCCGGCAACCGGTGATAAAAAGATGTAACCAAAACGCACTTTGAAAGCGGATTTTTACCGCCAACAGAGTGCGTTTTTAAATTTCTCAAAAAATTTTTCATCTTTTTTGCAGAAAAACGCAATCTCGCACGTATTTCATAGGTGAAGGGACAAAAAAGAAAACGGAATAGCGGACTTGCTATTTTTCATATATTTATTTCAAAAATGAAGGGAGGCATGCTATGGCGAAAGAAAAAGCCGAAAGAAATGATATGAAAGAAGAAATCTGTACAAGTGTTTTTAAGAACGAAATTTTGACAAAGGAGGACTACACAAAAATATGGATAGAATTGATCACCGTGTTAGAACGCAAAAAATGTGTAAATTTTTCTCCGAGTCAATGACAAAACACCCCTCTGTATGTTATAATAGAGGCGGAGGAAAACAGCTTGTTCTTATCCGAGAGGAGATAAGAACATGAGAGAAAAAGTAGCAATTTATTGCAGACTGTCCGAAGAGGACAAAAACAAGCAGAACGCCACCGACGATTCGGGCAGTATTCAGAACCAGAAGGCGATGCTCCGCGATTACGCAGAACGGATGGGCTGGGAGCTTTACGGTATTTACAGTGACGATGATTATGCGGGATCGGATAGAAATCGACCTGAATTCAAGCGGCTGCTTGCCGATGCGCAAGCAAAGAAATTTGACATTATCCTTTGCAAAACGCAGTCGAGATTTACCCGTGAGCTTGAATTGGTCGAGCGATACATACACGGTCTGTTTCCGATATGGGGTATTCGCTTCGTCAGCATCGTGGACAATGCCGATACCGCCAATAAGGGCAACAAAAAAAGCCGTCAGATCAACGGGCTTGTCAACGAGTGGTACTTGGAGGATATGTCGGACAGCATCAAATCGGCGCTCGACAGCCGCCGCAAAAACGGCTTTCACATCGGCTCGTTTGCGCTCTACGGCTACAAAAAAGATCCTGATAACAAGGGGCATCTGATCATCGACGAAGAAGCCGCTGCCGTGGTGCGAGAGGTATTCACCCTCTTCTCGCAGGGCTACGGCAAAACCGCAATCGCGCGGATGCTCAACGACCGAGGGATACCCAACCCCACCGAGTATAAGCGGATGCAGGGACTCAGATTCAGCCTGCCGCCGAGCAAGAACAGCACGTTGTGGAAATACTTCGCCATTTCGGATATGCTGACCAACGAGACCTACATCGGCAATCTGGTGCAAGGCAAGTACGAGAGCATTTCCTATAAAACGAGTATCAATCGCCCTCGCCCCAAGGAGCAATGGTTTCGGGTGGAAGGTACCCATGAGCCGATTATTGATCGCGCATTGTGGGACAGAGTGCAGAAAATGATCGCAGAACGAGCAAAGCCGTTCAAGGTTGGCACGATTGGGCTATTCGCCAAAAAGGTGCGTTGCGCATCCTGCGGATACGTGATGCGCTCGTCAAAATCGGGAGGCAGACACTTTCTGCAATGTCCAAACCGACACTACGCCAAGGGCGCTTGCGAGGGCGCGTTTATCTCGGTGGATAGGCTTGAACGAATGGTCATTGCGGAGCTTAGACGACTCAATGCCGAGTATCTTGATATGGATGAGTTGGAACGAAAGGTACAATTCTGCGCTGATCTCTTGGAACGCAAGGAAGAACTTGAAGCCGAGATTGCAACCTATCAAGCTAAGATCAATCAATTTTCCAAGGGTGTGCGCGACCTCTATCTTGACAAGGTTAAGGGGCTGATTTGCGAGGCAGACTTCATCGAGTTATCAAAGGACTTCACCTCGCAAAAGGAACGACTTGAAGCGCAAATGTTGGAATGTCAAAAGCAAATTGCGGAGATCGACGTCAAAATCGCCGTGGGCGACAACCGCCGCGAGCTGATCGAACAGTATGTCAATATAGAGCATCTGACACGCGAAATGGTGGAGATGTTGATCGACAAAATCATGGTTGGAAAGCGTATTCCTGGCACCCGAAACGTACCCATCGAAAGTCACTGGAATTTTTGAAAAACGGCAACCTAAAAATTGCCGAAAACCCTTGAAATATAAGGATTTTTGCATTTTATGAAAGTCCCAAAACGTTGCGAATACGTGATAGTAACAGAGCAAAAGGCGAGAACAACCTACGACAACATTCTCCGTCTCTGCGACGATCCCGACGTGCGCGATCCCATCAAGTTCCTGCGTGAACGAGAGATCGTTCATTTCCAACGCTTCGGCGATGCCATGCGGATCGCTCAGGATCATTTGGATTCCAAGAACTTCTACGCCATCAATCCCAGCTACGATCCCAAGGGAACCTCTCGTCCCTCTTGTCAGGGATAAGCACAATGAGAAAAGCAACTGCTTTCGCAGTTGCTTTTCTTTATTCTTTATTACGAAGCGCCTCAATCATACGTTTTACTGTAATCACATCCTCCTCACTGAGCCCTTCCAAATCGATTGTCTCCTTTGGGTTCAATCCCAACAAGTAGTCTGTCGATACATGAAAAATCGATGCCAATCGAATCAATACCTCGGGCGATGGATACCTCTCCTGCAGCTCATAATAGCTGACCACAGATTTGGTTACACCGAGTCTTGATGCCAATTGCACCTGTGTATATCCCTTATCTTTTCTCAATTTTTTTAATCTGCATCCAAAATCAACCATATCAATACCTCCTATCCGAATTTAGTTTACTTGAAATGTGTTCTGTTTTGGTTGATTTTATGTATCAACATAGTTGACTTTTAGCGTTTTTTATGTTATAATACCGTTGTATTTTTACAAACATCATTGAAAAGGAGATATTTATGAAAATCATTTGTTCTATCTTAGCCCTCTTATTGTGCTTATCGCTGTTTTCCTGTCAAGCAGAAGAAGAGCCAAGAAAAGATCTCGCCTCGGATGAAATTCAATCATCCAATGAAACCGATACCGAGTACTCTACTGATAAGATACAACCGTCCGACGATACCAATACTGAACACTCTGCCGAAGAAGAAACCTCGAAACCAACCGCTCCTTCTGTTCCCTCTTTGGTAGAAGCAGAGATTTACAAAGAATATAACTTAACAAAAATTGATTCATTCCATAACGGAATTGCGGCGTTTCTCATTCATAAGCCCTCCTCCACCACACATTATTCAGGCTACGGGAGCTGGAACGGAGATTATTACTACGGCTTCTGCGATTTGGATGGAGACATTTTAATTGACCCCATTTACCCCTGCAATCCGTATATCGATCTCCCCAAATTTCAATCCGGATATGCCTTAGTAGAGGGAGCAGATAAAAATGATATCCTTATTGACAAAAACGGAACTGTAAAATTCCGTGTAGGCGAAAGCCAAATCACAGGATTAGGAAGTGTCTCGGAGGGGTATTTTTGGGTAGAAACCGTGGAAGAGCTTCTTTCCGGCAATGCCTATACTGTTACCTACTACTCTGCAAAAGATCTATCTAAGGTCGCAGTCATCGAAAATGTGAGAGCTGTTACCGAAAACCGCAGTTATCACACAGAAAACGGAGATGCCAACTCTACTTTCAATGAGCGTGGAATCGCGGTTTTAGAAAAAGTCAAGAGTAGTTATAACGATAAGCTTCTCTATGTAGATATCCGAGATTTTGATCCAAGCTATGTTTCTGAATTTCATGATTGGAAATTGGATCTTTCCGAAATACCTGATTTCTCTTCGATTAACAAAAAATATCATACCCCCTCCAAGAATCCAAACGGATCGGGACTTGTATCAACCGTTACTCTGCTCAATTCCAGCTCGGTATATTTTTATTCGATCATTGACGAAAACGGAAACTTTTTAATGGAACCTCAAAAAAACGTAGAGTTTCCCGTCAGTGGAGATGTTACAGCACAAGTTAAAATGAGTATGTCTCAGTACATGTTCAGCCATGCTCTATGCCATGCGAGAGACGCTGAAACGGGGTACTGGGGATATATTGATGTCACGGGAGAATGGAAAATTCAGCCAAAATTTTACAAGGCAACCTCTTTCTCGGAAGATGGATATGCCATCATTAACGATAAGGTTGTTATCGATACAAACGGAAATGTAGTTTTAGCCCCTTCATCTTATAAACACGAGGTAGAAAACATTTCCTCTCTTTCGGGAACTTATAGACTGAGCACATCCTCCGATATAAAATATTATCTGATTTTTGACGAGGATAAAAACATAACTGTGAAGCAATCCATTTCCGGAAGCTACTTTACCAAGAAGGGGACCTACGAGCTTTCCGGAAGCAAGATAACCTTTAATAATTTCTCCCTAAGTGCCACTCTTCCCTTAAGCAACGGTGTGCACACCTTCCAAAAAGAAGGAAATACAATCATAATCGACGGTCAAAGCTGGATTTTGGTTGAAACAAAATAAGAATTGTATATTACAAGAAAAGACAGAGAACCTTTCGTTCTCTGTCTTTTCTTTATTCACATTCCTGTCGAAGAATCCCCAAAAGCTCCTCCATGGGTTGGGGGATGGGGACACGGAAGTGCATTTCTCTGCCGTCTGCGGGATGGGCGAGGATCAGCTCACATGCCACAAGGCATTGCCCATCAATCCATTTTTTATGTCTTGCCTCGAATCGGCTTCCTCCGCCTCCGTAGAGGGTATCTCCCATCAAGGGATGACCGATATGGGAGAGATGAACACGGATCTGGTGGGTTCTTCCCGTTTCCAACTCGCATCGAATCCAAGTAAACGCGCCAAAGCGCTCCAACACAGTCCAGTGCGTAATCGCTTCTCTTGCCCTTTTTTCGGGGTCACGGATCACCGCCATTTTCTTGCGATCCACGGGATGCCGACCGATGGGGGCATCCACCGTGCCCTGATCCTCGCGGAGGTTTCCGTGAACCAAGGCATAATAGACCCGACGGACATCATGGGTCTTGATCTGCTCTGCCAGGGAAAGATGCGCTTTGTCATTCTTCGCGACGACCAAAAGTCCCTCGGTATCCTTATCGATCCGATGGACGATGCCCGGACGAATGACACCTCCGATTCCCGAAAGGCTTCCCTTGCAATGATACAGAAGTGCATTCACAAGGGTTCCCGTGGGATTTCCCGGGGCGGGATGCACCACCATGCCCTTTGGCTTATTGATCACGATGATGTCTCCATCCTCATAGACCACATCCAAAGGAATATCCTCGGGCTGAGCTTCATCCGGCTCACTTTCGGGAAGAAGCACGGTACAACGGTCGCCCGCCTTTATTTTATATTTCTTATCGACGGTCGCACCGTTGATCCGAACATATCCGCTTTCCATCAACCGAACTGCCGCGGATCGGCTCAGCTCGGTGTGATTTGCCAAAAACGCGTCTGCGCGCATTCCCGCATCGGATGCCTCTGCTCGGATTTCACGTTCCTCTGACTCGGCAATCAGCTCATCCGACGGTTCGATCAAGCAATCCCGTTCCGTCATGACGCATCACCGTCTTTGCGCTGCTTATTCTGCTTTACCTCTTGGATCATAGAGCAAATACACCAGACAAATATGATTCCGCCGCCAACGCAGACAAAGGAATCCGCCACGTTAAAGACCCACGGCCAAAGATTCGGAAAGGCGCAAAAATCCAGAAAATCGATAACGTATCCCAATGCTACTCGGTCGATCATGTTACCGATTCCGCCGCCGATCACCAAGGATAATCCCACCTTGACCCATTTGGAATCGGGCGCAAATTTCAAAAGATAAACCAAAAGGCCGACGATTGCCACCGTGGAGATCACCATAAATATCCAACGGTGGTCATCCAGCATACCGAATGCCGCTCCGTCATTTTCCACGTAGGTAAAGCGGAACACCGAGGGAATCAGATCCACCGATTTCTTTCCCATCAGGAAGGTGACCGCCAACCATTTGGTCAGCTGGTCCAAGCCAACGCTTCCCACAATGATACAAAGCCAAATCCACATATTGTCTCTCGTCCTACAGATACTTTTCCGCCAGCAACCGAATCCTTCCCTTTTTGGTATGATCCGTCACCGACAGGACGCGGTATTTTCCGAAGCCTCTGACCGAAATCACAGACTCCGCGGATACCGTTCGATCCGGACGATCCTCTCTTTCATAGTTTAATTCCACAAGCCCCGCGCAAACGGTTTGTCTTGCTTTTTCACGGGACAATCCGCACAGAGCGGCAACAATCGAATCCAATCGCGGGGATGCCACCGTATCGCTGATCGCCTGTGTGCGACGCGTGGGCAGCTCGATCTCCTCGGCATTCACCCGAAGCAGTCGAACCTTGTCATTTCCCACCGACTGCATTTCTGTCATCAAAAAATCGGCAATTGCCGTCTCGCAAAAAAGAAACGCCTCGGTTCCCTTTTCATTGACCGCAAGATCGCCAAGCACGCTCCGCTCAAGTCCGAGGCTAAGCAACGCACCCAAAAAGTCTCTGTGTCCAAGAGTGCGGTAGCCACTTCCCGCTATGCGAAGAGTCACGATCTCGGAATCCAGAGAAAAACTCGAAAGCAGCTCGTGAAGAGTGCCTTCCATGTCCATATAATCGGGCAGCAGATAGATCCTCTGCCGTTCTGCCTCGACATATCCGCCAAAGGAGCGAAAAGGAATTCCCTCAGCACTTAGATACCGCTCGGCGCGGAGTCTGTCCTTGGGAGAGAGAAACGGGGTGATTGCCATCTCCCCCTGCTCCGCTCGACGGCAAAGATCCGAAAGTCTTGCCAAAAGTGCCCGAAGCTCCTCATCCTCTCTTCCGATCATCACAAAAAGACCGTCAGCAGGGACAGAAGAAGATAGGTTACCAAAAAGGAAATATCAATGGGCAGATTCTGAAACCAGTTCAGCTTCTCAAAGAGCAAGCGAACGGGATATATAAAGGGCTCGGTGATCCCAAAAAGAAAATCGGTAAACCGATTGGAATCCATCGGGAACCAAGAAAGAATCGCCCTCAGAAGCATGGCAAGCTGAACGGCGGACAGAAGCAGCATTGCCACGGTCGATATCAGATGCAATACGTCAGTCAAACAGATCCTCCTTTCGACTCATCGTTTCAAAATAAAGCAAGGAAGGACCGGTCATCCCCGCAGAAGTGTGTCTGCGCCGGAGAACCGGTCCCTGCCCTCTTGCGATCAGTTTTCGCTGACCATTGCCTCGATGCTGCTTACGTCGATGTTCTTGGGAGCCAGAACCAGCGTGGTCTTGCTTACCTTTGTCATGATACCGCCGGAAACATGCACAGCGCCTGCCAGATATGCCAGAAGGCTGATTGCCTGATCCTTTGCGATGCTTTCGATGTTGAGAAGCACGGTATTGCCGTTCATCAGCAGATTGGCGATTTCGGGAGCTTCCTTATACTCCTTGGGATTGACGATCTTCACTGCGTTGACTGCAGGAGCGCCAAAGGAAGGTGCTGCCTCCGCGGGAGCGGGATTCTGCATACCCATACCAAAGGAATTATCCTCTGCCTCGGTATACTCCTCGTCAAAGCCGGTGTTCTCGCCGGGGTAGTACTTCTCGTCGTCGTAATCGTAATTATCCGATCCTTTTCTGAATTTTAACATAGCGTCCTCCGATTTATATTTTTTTATTTTTGACTTCTTTTATGGGAGCTTTTCAGTCCTTCACGAAAAGTCCCCGACCGACTCGTACGAAATCGGCTCCTGCCTCAATTGCCGCTTGATAACTCTCACTCATTCCCATAGAGAGAATCGGCCTACCTATATTATGCAGTTTTTTTGTCCAAATGTCAAGGACTTGCCGAGAAGTTTCTTCAAAATATTTCAAATATTCCTCTTTTTTCTCGAATTTCGGTCCCATGGTCATGAATCCGCAAAGACGGAGAGAGGTCATTTCCATGATTCCACGACACAATGCCTCTGCCTCCTCGGGCAGCACACCGCTTTTTGCCGCTTCGGCACCGCCGTTGATCTCCACCAGCACGTCCATGACAATGCCTTTTTTCTTCGCCTGGCGATCAATCTCCGCCGCCAGCTTCAAAGAATCCACCGAATGGATCATGGCGACCTTATCCACGATATATTTGACCTTATTGGTCTGAAGGGTTCCGATGAAGTGCCACCGCACATCCTCTCTTTCTCCCAGTGCTTCATAATGCGCCAAAAGCTGCTGCACGCGGTTTTCACCCAGATCCCGCACACCCAAGGCATCCACCAGATAGGCGATCTCCTCTGCCTCTGCGTATTTGACGGCAGCGATCATTTGGGTCTCTCCCTCGTTTCTTCCCGCCAACCGCTCAGAGAGACGGATGTTTTCCCGAATCTTTTCTGTATTTTTGTCGATGTATTCAAAGCTCATTTTAGTCCATGACCCTTCCGTCAAACAAATTTTTTCCGTTCAGAATGATCAGGTCATTGGCTTGCAAATAGACCTTGCCGTCCTCATGCTCCACCTGATCCCTTACCAGATAATAATCGCTTCCCTCATAGAGAATCTCCACATAGCGAAGGCGAACCACACTTCCGCGAAGGATGTACACACCGTAGCCGTCATCCTGACGAACCACCACGTTTTTCGGAACATACAGTCCTTCTATCCGTGTAACCTCCATCCGAACACTCTGCCGACGTTCAAAGGAAAATCCGTCGGGCATCCGATCCGCGGAAAAAACCAAAAGGGTCTGACCGTGTGCGGGTGCGTCCTTAGCATCCTCCAGGGTCAAAGGAATCTTGGCGGCTCCGTTGCCAAAGGTTCCGTAATAGACCTGTCCCTTTGCAAACCGCTCGCCCTCCTCACGGGATACGGGAAGCACCAGCTTCCAATCCACATCCGCGCAAAGCTTGCCCCAAGCACCCTTGGTGGGCTCCGCTTGCTCCAATTCGGCAACAAGCTCATAAAAGGAGGTCTCGTCCAGGGTTTCTGCCGCGCTCATGGTGAACAGATCCTCACAGCCGTCTGTATAGGAATAAAAATACCCACTCTGCCGAGCATAAAACTCCTTGGATTCTCCCGCTTCATCAAAAATCTTTTTCCGTTCCTTACGAAGCTCTGTCAGCGACTTGTAGCATGCCGCCTCCTTTTCGTTGATGAGAACATCCATGCGGTTCATTTTGGTCAGCAGATCCTGTACTCCGTCGGAAAGATCCACGGCATTCTCATCTGCTAAGCCATTCATCAGGGAAAGGTATTCATCCCGAATCTCATCCCTCAGCAGAAGCGGATCGGTGACCGTCGCGCTCTCACGCAGGCTTTGCTCCAAAAGAGAGATCTGAGAATCCAGCACCGCGATCCGATCCTGTTTTGCCGCATCTCCCTTTTGATAAACAGAGGCAAGCAGCTGCCCCTCTCCGACCTTCACACCGCTCCTTGACTGATAGTCTACCACACCCTCATAGGAGGAGGTCAGAGTGGTTTCATCACGGAATACATAACCGTTTCCGCCCACCAACTGCGTCTCGGCAGTCAAGCCAACGGCATAGGTTTTCATTTCGGTATCAAAAAATCCCGTCAGATGATACAGAGTATAGCACGCGACCAACACAAACACGACGCCAAGCGCCATGCGTTGACCAAATAGCCTGCGTTTTTGCGTCATGCCATCCACCCTCCTTCCCCTTGGATCTTTGAATTCTCACCTATTATTTTACCACAAAATCAAGCTTTTCGAAAGAGCACTTTTGCATTATTTACAATCTCTTCAAATGTTTTTTGCCGTGCTTCGTCCGTCACATCTACCCATTTTACGTAGGGCTTGGCGGAGAACCAGGTCATTTGCCGCTTGGCATAGCGGCGGGTTGCCGTTTTCAGCTCCTCTGCCGCTTCGGCGAGAGTGCATTCTCCACGACAGTAGGGTAAAATTTCCTTGTATCCAATGGCCTGTGCCGCTGTTCGGTTCCGATCGAATACACCCTTTTCCATCAAGACACGCGTTTCCTCCAAGAGACCGTCGGCGATCATCTGATCTACCCGTCTCTCAATGCGACGGTAAAGGATCTCCCGATCCGCATACCGCAGCCCCACAACCGTGGCATCATAACGGTCGCCTCCCTCCAGAGAACGGCGATCCAGCTCGGTTTTCGTCATGCCCGAGACCCGATATATCTCAATGGCACGGATCACACGCTTGATATTATTGGGATGCGTTGCCTCAGCACTTGCGGGGTCAATACGCACAAGCTCCGCATGAAGTGCCGCTGCACCGTGTCTCTCGGCAAATTCCGCAAGCTCCCTTCGCACCGCCTCATCCGTGGTATCGGGAGCAAAGTCATTTTTGCGCAGCAAAGCATCCAAGTAGAGTCCCGTTCCTCCACAAAGGATGGGCAGCTTTCCTCGGCTGGCACAATTCTCGATCACCTCTGCCGCCGCCTTGACGTAATCGGCACAGGAAAAGTCCTCAAAGGGATCTGCCACGTCGATCATGTGATGTCTCACCTCCGCCATTTCTTCTGCGGTAGGCTTGGCGGTACCGATATTCATATCCCGATAGACCTGCATGGAATCACAGGAAACGATTTCACCGCCGTATTCCTTTGCCAGTGCCAGCGCCAACGCGCTCTTTCCGCTTGCCGTAGGACCTACCACGGCAAGCACCGTTTGTTTATCTGTCATACATCATTCTCCGTAAGCTTACTGAATCAGCATCGCGTCTCCGAAGGAGAAGAATCGGTATTCCTCCTGAACGGCAGTTTCGTAGGCCTCCATGACCTTCTCCCGATTATAGAATGCCGATACCAGCATCAAAAGAGTGCTTTCGGGTAGGTGGAAATTGGTAATGAGCGCATCCACCGCCTTGAAGCGGTAACCGGGATAAATGAAGATACCCGTATCTCCCGACATAGCGGGAATGGTTCCGTCCTCTCTTGCCACGCTTTCGATGGTACGGCAGGAGGTGGTTCCCACACAAATGAGCCGTCCGCCCTTGGCACGTCGCTCGTTGATGATGGCGGCACTCTCCTCGGGAACCGAGAAAAATTCGGTGTGCATTACGTGTTCATCAATCCGATCCGCCTTGACAGGGCGGAAGGTGCCCAGTCCCACGTGAAGCATGACAGGTGCGATCGCAACTCCTTTTTCTTTTATCTTCGCCAACAGCTCGGGGGTAAAGTGCAAGCCCGCCGTGGGTGCTGCCGCAGAGCCTTCTTCTCTGGCATAGACGGTCTGGTAGCGGGAATTGTCGCCCAGCTGCTCGGTGATATAAGGCGGGAGAGGCATCAAGCCCACCTCATGCAACACCTCATAAATATTTTCAAATTTAGCTTTGTCGTATGTAAAGTGCAGAATCCGATTGCCTTCTTCCACGATATCCACCACCTCGGAGCAAAGAAGTCCCCCTCCGAATACGGCACGGGAACCGAGGCGAGCCCGCTTCCCCGGCTTTACAAGGCACTCCCACGTATCCAAATCTCTCTGACGGAGCAAAAGTAGCTCAAGGGTCGCTTCCTCTCTTCCCTCCATGTGACCGTACAGTCTTGCGGGAATGACCTTGGAGTCATTGACCACCAGCACGTCCTCGGGACGGAGATAATCCAAAATATCGTAAAAGTGGCGGTGCGTAACCGTTTGCGTTTCCCGATCCAATACCATCAAGCGGGAGTGATCCCTTTTTTCTGTGGGATGCTGGGCGATCCGTTCCTCGGGCAGATCGTAATAAAAATCCGACGTTTTCAAATCGGTCGGCTTTTTTTCATTGACAATGGTCATCTTTCTATTCCTTCCTGTTCTGTTTCTCCAAAAAAATCAAAAAAGCTCTTGACATCCCGCCTTCAATGTGCTATCATTATGAAAAAGATACATATAATTATGATAGAGGTGCGTTGTACCACTGTGTTCCGTCGAGGTTGCCGCAACCGTTTGAGACGGTCCCCAAGGATACGATGCCGAAGGCATATGCTGCGGTGGGTATATGCACTGGTCCGTTGGTTCATAGCTGTCGGACTGTCATCATGAACTTGATGGAGAGCTATCTGTTATTGCTTGATCATAAGCGGATTCTATCCCTTATATTATAGTACAATTTCAGCTGGTTTTCAACCGGTTTTTTTATTTTTATATGGATTTCTTCAAATTCTATGCCGAAAGGATCAAACATCATGAGCAAACTGAAACCAACCGTATTCACAGGAGCGGCAACCGCCATCATTACCCCCTTCAAGAACGGAGCCATCGACTACGACAGCTTTGGCAACATCATTGAGGATCAGATCAAAAACAGCATTGATGCCATCGTGGTAGCGGGTACCACGGGTGAGGCGGCAACCCTTACCCATGAGGAGCATTGCGAATGCATGAAATATGTAGTGGAAAAGGTAGCAGGTCGTGTTCCCGTCATTGCGGGTACGGGCTCCAACGATACCGCTTACGGAATCGAGCTTTCCAAGTATGCTTGTGAGGTAGGTGCGGACGCGCTTTTGCTGGTGACCCCCTACTACAACAAGGCAACCCCCAAGGGTCTGATCAAGAACTTCTTGGAGACTGCCGACAAAACCGACAAGCCCATTATTCTTTACAATGTACCCTCACGCACGGGCTGTAATATTTCCCTGCCCGTTTACAAGGAGCTGGCAAAGCACGAGCGGATCGTGGCAGTCAAGGAGGCATCGGGCAACATCAGCGCCATTGCCGAGCTGATCTCCGAGTGCGGCGACTCCCTGGACGTCTATTCGGGAAACGACGACCAGATCGTTCCCATCATGTCCTTGGGAGGAAAGGGTGTCATTTCGGTTCTTTCCAACATCATGCCCCGCCAGACCCATGAGATCGTCAAGCTGTGCTTGGACAACAACTACCACGGCGCGACCGAGATGCAGCTCAAGTATCTGCGTCTGATCAATGCCCTCTTCTGCGAGGTGAATCCCGTTCCCGTCAAGACCGCTATGGCGGAGCTTGGCTTCTGTGACATCGAGATGCGTCTGCCTCTTTGCGAGATGGAGGACGCCAACAAGGAAAAGCTGCTGAATGCCATGAAGGCACACGGCTTGCTTTAATCCCGCGTGTCTCCAAAAGAAAGGATGTCTAACATGACCAATATCATTCTTTGCGGATGCGGAGGACGGATGGGTCAGGCAATCGTCAGAGCCGCCGCGGACAGCAAGGGCTGTCGGATCGTGGCGGGTGTAGACGTTAACGCCGATGCCGTTGCTCCCGTATGCGATTTTCCCGTTTACCAATCCATTGATGAATTTCCCGATAAGGCAGACGTGATCGTGGATTTTTCCCACCATACTGCCCTTCCCTCTCTTCTCTCCTATGCCGATCGCACGCACACCGCTTTGGTGGTAGCGACCACGGGACACACCGAGGAGGAAAAAGCACTCATGGCAGAGGCATCCCAATCTGTGCCCGTATTCTTCTCGGGCAATATGTCCATTGGAATCAATCTGCTCATTGAGCTTGCCAAGACTGCCGCCCGTACGTTGGGCGAAGCCTTCGACGTAGAGATCATCGAAAAGCATCACAACCAGAAGCTGGACGCTCCCAGCGGCACCGCGCTTATGATCGCTGATGCGCTTTCCGAGGAGCGGGAGGAGACCGAGTACACCTATGACCGTCACTCGGTACGTGCCAAAAGAGACCCGAAGGAGATCGGCATTCATTCGATCCGCGGCGGCACCATTGTGGGTGAGCACGAGGTGATCTTTGCGGGCAATCAGGAGATCGTTTCTCTCTGTCACACCGCTACCTCCCGAGAGATCTTTGCCAACGGCGCTCTGAAGGCTGCGATCTACATGACAGGAAAGGCACCCGGCATGTACAACATGTCCGATCTGATCAACGGTCGCTAAGGACGCGGAGGTCGCGGAGGTCGCGGGAGACACGGGGGACGCGGGGGATGCGGGGGATGCGGGTCGCTTTTAAAAAAGCTCCGCAAAACTTTTATTACAAGTTATGACTTGACCCTTGTGCATTCTCCTCGTCATGATTTTTGT
>JAFVRI010000064.1 GCA_017504335.1 Clostridia bacterium | reverse complement strand
CGGATTTCTACCTTAGAGAAAAAAGAATATTCTTTTACAAAAACAATGACGAGGACAATGCACAAGGGTCAAGAAATATTTTGTAATGAAAAGTTTTGCGGAGCTTTTTCAAAAGCGACCCGCATCCCCCCGCGTCCTCCGCGTCCTCGCGTCTAATTCAAATACTCCAACGCCACGCGGTCTGCCACAAAGTAGGCGGGGGAATCGGTCAGGACACCGCCGAAGGTGACGCCGCCGCGGGGATAGAGACGGAAGAGAGCGGAAAGGCGGTCGGAAAGTCCGTCGGCAAAATCGGGAACGGTCAGGATCAGCTCGGTGTGAGGAAGGATGGGATCTTCGGGAAGGGATTCACCGAAACGGTCGCAAAGCCCCTCGTGAGCAAGGGTCGCCGTATCCAAGAAAATACCGAAGAACAGATGCCCCGAAAAGAGCTTATGGGCACGAAGGTAATCCCAAGTCTCAAAGACGGGGGCGTAGGAATCCTTGCCGTACAGATGAAGAACCAAGGGCTTTTTCACCCGCTTCGCAAGAAGGATCACCGTCTGAAGCAAAAGCATTGAGCGCTCTTCCTCATTGTATTTTTCGCCACGAATCATGCGCAAAAGAGCCTGTTCAGCCTCATGAGGATTCGGTCGTAGAAACGAGGTGCCGGACCATTCAAGAATCAAGTGGAATTCCTTGCTTTTGCACGATTTTATCCGCTTTTCGATTTGGCAAATCAATCGAGATAGCGGAGCATTCTCTTCGGAATCGGATTTTGCAAAATCCGACACAAATCTGTCTATATGAATTTGATCGGACGGAGCGGAAAATTCGGATAGATCCATCAGACGAAGCATGTCTCCTCCAATGTTCCAACGGTCGTACAGCTCCATGCGGTCTACTCCAAGCCAACGAAGCTCCGCTTCATAAAGCGCAGCCACACCGCTGCCCTTGCAAAAAGGAAGGAGCCGTTCCCATTCCTCTATAAGCTCAAAATTGGGAGCCCATCCCTTTTTGTATTTTTCGTCACAGTTCATAAGTCGCATTATGTTGATTTTTGCGGAATCCATGAATAGCTCACCGATATTTTCAACACACACAGGATCCCGCATGGGTGTTGCCATACGGTCTGTCCACTTCTTTGCCATGTCCGAGCCTCCCTTCCTTGCGTTGCTCCATTATACCAAAAAAACGCCGTCGCGACAAGAAGTTTTCAATATTTTCAAAAAAAATTTTTTCCACGGTATAGACATTTTTCGGAAAATGTGGTATAATACCTTGTATATTTTATTTATAAGGAAGCGCAATATGAAGATCGTACCTGTGGCGACCGAATCCTTCGGCGCCAATACCTACCTGATCGTGCATCAGAATCAAGCGCTGATCGTGGACCCCGCCGTCACGTCGGGAGCGATCTTAGAAGCCATCCGTGCCGAGGACGCATCCCCCGCGGGGATCCTTCTGACACACGGTCATTTCGATCACGTCCTTTCCATGGACTCCCTGCGTGCCGCTTATCCGCTGTCGGTCTCGATCCACAGGGACGATGCCGACTTTTTGGCGGACGGTCGCAAGAACGCGTTCTCGCTTTTCTTTCACAGAGAGCGCAGCTTCGGCTCTGCCGATCACCTTTTGGAGGACGGTGACCGAATCCCCTTGGGGAATACCTACGTGGAGGTGATCCACACCCCCGGGCACACCCCCGGCTCGGTCTGCTACCTGTGCGACGATTCCCTTTTGACGGGTGACACCCTCTTTGCCGACACCTACGGCAGATGCGATCTGTATGGCGGCTCGGAGGCGATGATGGCGGCTTCCCTTGCTTCCCTCAGAAATTTGAATCCACGGCTGACCGTTTATCCCGGTCACGGACGCTCCGAGACCCTCGGAAATGCCCTTGACACCGTGGCGTATCTCTTGTAAATGACACCGAAAGGAATGAAAACAGATGGATTTTGAAAAGCTTGCCGACCTGCTTTTCCCGCAGGTCACAAAAAAACCAGCCGATATAGAAGCGGAATTTCCGCCTCGCTCGCTCCCCGAAGGCGCGAAGGTGACCCGATTCGCTCCCAGTCCCACGGGCTTTGTACACTTTGGCGGACTCTTCCCCACCACGGTTGCCGAGCGATTGGCGCACCAAAGCGGTGGCGTGCTGTATCTGCGTATCGAGGACACCGATGCCAAGCGCGAGGTTCCCGGTGCGGCGGAAGCCCTGATCCGCACGCTGTCGGTCTATGGCGTCAACTTTGACGAGGGTGCCATCCTCGGCGAGGACGGCAAGGTAGCCGATCACGGCGCATACGGCCCCTACAAGCAATCGCTCCGAGGACCGATCTATCACGTCTTTGCCAAGCAGCTTGTGAAGGAAGGACGTGCGTACCCCTGCTTCACCACCGAAGAGGAGCTGGAGGAGCTGGGTCAGGTCAACAAAAAAGAAGAGATCAAGAACACCGACTGGCAGGCAGAGGCAGAAGCAAGACGTGCCGAGATGCTTCGCCGCCGTCAGTTCACCATGGAAGAGGTAGAAGCGAACCTTGCGGTGGGCAACCCCTTCGTGCTTCGTATTCTGGCGGACGGTGATCCCGAAAAGAAGATCCGCTTCACCGATCTGGTCAAGGGCAATATGGAGATTCCCGAAAATGATGAGGACTTCGTCCTTCTCAAGTCGGACGGCATTCCCACCTACCATTTCGCGCACGCGGTGGATGACCACCTGATGGGAACCACCCACGTCATCCGCGGTGAGGAATGGCTCCCCAGCCTTGCCAAGCACCTGCAGCTCTTCCGCTATCTTGGCTTCAAGACCCCCAAGTACATGCACATCGCACAGATCATGCGACTGGACGAGGCGGGCAACAAAAAGAAGCTCTCCAAGCGGGATATGGGCGCCAACATGGACGACTACACCCGCATGGGCTACTGCCCCGAAGCGGTTTGCGAATACGTCATGACCCTCTTAAACTCCAACTACGAGGAGTGGAGAATGCAGAATCCCGACAAGAGCTACCGCGACTTCCCCTTCAACATCAAGAAGATGTCGGTGTCCGGCTGTCTCTTTGACTTCCGGAAGCTGGATGACGTCTCCAAGAACGTGATCTCCAAGATGGACGCCAAGACCGTTGCTGACCGAGTCACCGAGTGGGCGCTTGCGTTCGATCCCGCCTTTGGCGCGGCTCTGGCAAGAGATCCCGCCTTTACCGAGGCGATTTTCGCCATCGGTCGCGGCGGCAAAAAGCCCCGTAAGGATCTGGCGACCTGGGCGGATGCCAAGCCCTACATGGGATTCTTCTTCGATGAGTTCTTTGCGCTTGAAACCACCTACGATGAAACATACGACCGCGCCGATATTCGCGCGATCCTCGAGGGCTTCCTCTCTACCTACGATGAAGCCGACGACATGAACACCTGGTTCGAGAAGGTCAAGGCACTTGGCGAGCCCCTCGGATACACCCCCGATATGAAAGCATACAAGGCTGACCCCACCGCCTATAAGGGCAGCGTGGCAGACGTAAGCATGTTCATCCGTCTCGCGGTCACGGGCAAGCTCAACGCCCCCGACCTTTACACCGTGATGCAGATCCTCGGAAAGGCACAGACCGAGGACAGAATCCAAAAGATGCTCCACACGCTTGAAGAAAGTAAATAAAGAAAACGAGGTTTAACACCATGGAAGAAATCGCAAGCAATTTTATACACGACATTATTGATGCCGATCTGAGAGAAAATCCCAATTTGAAAATCCATACCCGATTCCCTCCGGAACCCAATGGATATTTGCATATCGGCTCCGCCAAGGCGATCATGATCAACTACGAAACCGCCAAGAAATACGGCGGCACCTTCAATCTCCGCTATGACGATACCAACCCCTCCAAGGAGGACACCGAGTACGTGGATTCCATTTACCGTGACCTCTGCTGGCTGGGAGCAGAGCCCAACGGCGGTATCTTTTACGGCTCGGACTATTTTGACAAATGCTACGAGTATGCCGAGAAGCTGATCATGGACGGCAAGGCATACGTTTGTGATCTGTCTGCCGAGGAAATGAAGGCATACAGAGGAACCCTCACCGAGCCCGGCAAGGAAAGCCCTTACCGCAACCGTTCGGTTGAGGAGAACCTGGATCTGTTCCGCCGCATGAGAGCGGGCGAATTCCCCGACGGAAGCCGCACCCTGCGTGCCAAGATCGACATGGCATCCCCCAACATCAACATGCGTGACCCCGCCATTTACCGCATCGTTCACGTGCATCATCACCGTCAGGGCGACAAGTGGTGTCTCTATCCCCTTTATGACTATGCCCATCCCATTCAGGACGCGCTGGAGGGCATCACCCATTCCCTCTGCTCCTTGGAGTTTGAGAACCACCGTCCGCTTTACGAGTGGGTCATCGACAACATCGGCTTCGAAAATCCTCCCAAGCAGAGAGAGTTTGCCCGCCTGAACGTGACCAACACGGTCATGTCCAAGCGCTATCTGCGTTATCTGGTAGAAAACAACATGGTGGACGGCTGGGACGACCCCCGTCTGCCTACCATCTGCGGTCTGCGCCGCCGCGGCTATACCCCCACCTCCATCTTCAACTTTGTACGGAGCGCGGGTGTGGCGAAGGCGAACAGCCTGGTGGACATCGGTATGCTGGAGCACTGCATCCGCGAGGAGCTGAACGCATCCGCTCCCAGACGCATTGCCATTCAGCACCCCATCAAGGTGGTGGTGACCAACTATCCCGAGGATAAGGTAGAGACTTTTGACCTGCCCAACAATCCTCAGGATCCCGAAGCGGGAACCCGTGCGCTTCCCTTTACCCGCGAGCTGTATATTGACGCCGCGGACTTTGCCGAGGTTCCCCCTCCCAAGTTTTTCCGCATGAAGCCGGACGGAGAGGTCCGTCTCATGGGCGCGTATATCGTTCGCTGCAACGAGATCGTCAAGAATGAGGACGGCACGGTCAAGGAGATCCGTTGCACTGCCGATCTGGAATCGGGCAACGGCAATCCCGTGGACGGCAGAAAGATCAAGGGTACCATTCACTGGCTCAGCGCAACCGCCGCAAAGCCCGTGACCATGATGCTCTATGACCGTCTCTTTACCATTGAAAATGTCAATGCCATCCCCGAGGATAAGACCTACAACGATTATCTGAACCCCGACTCTCTGACCGTGATCGAGGGCGCCTTGGTTGAGCCCTCCTTGGCAGAAGCCGAGGCAGGCGACAAGTTCCAGTTTGTCCGCGACGGATATTACTGCAAGGATACCAAGCACGAAAACACCTTCAACCGTGTGGTCGGTCTGAAGGACAGCTTCCCCGCAAAGAAAAACTAAACCGCAAGGAGCTACCAATGGAACCTAAAATTCTTTATCCCCTGATCTATTTGGGAATGATTTCCGTGATTTCCGTTATTGTCTGCATCTACGACAAAATTGCCGCCAAGCACAATCCTCGCCACCGCACCCGCGAGCGCACTTTGCTGTTGCTCTCCGCGTTGGGCGGCTCCGTGGCGATGTTCGTGACCATGCAGCTGATCCGTCATAAGACCAAGCACGTGAAATTTATGGTGGGCATTCCCGTGATCTTCCTGTTGCAGGTTGCGCTGGTTGCCTTCCTGTACATCAAGGTACTCTAATTTTTGAAAGGATCCCCTATGAACGCAGATCTTTCCCAATTCAGCCTTCTTTGGCCAAATGAGCAGTCCCGTGCCGCTCACCTGAGCGGTACAGATGTTCCCGCCATTGACCAATTCGTCCTGGAGGAGCTGGGGCTTGACGAAATTCTTCATCTGAAAAGCAGAGATCTTTCGGATTTCTTTACCCAGGATCCCTCGGTTATTGCCCACCGTCAGGACGTTTTTGCGGATATGCTGGAGCATCCCGAGCTGACGACTACCCTCAATCATCTGATTCCCATTCTCACCGATATTATGGAGCTTCGCCGCCTGGAGGCAGATCAGGGGGATGGCGATTCCTATCTGGAGAGCCTGACCGAGATCGAGCTGTATATATCGGCAGTCTCCACGCTTCACGAGGGACTCTCCCCTCTGTCCGATAAGCTGAAAAGCCGTGCCTTCACCGTTTTGTGCGACCGCATCGGCGAGCTGGCGACCAGCGATTATTACCGCGAGCTGAACGAAAAGCTGGAGGAGCTGACCAACCGTGTCCGCGACATCCGAAGCGTTACCATCGGTGTGAATTTGGACGCCCAGCTGCGTCCCTCCAGCGCAGGGGTTCTGTCGATCAATCCCGAGCCCTTCCGTTCGGGTGATGTGCTTGAAAAGATCCTGCGTCTGAATTTCAAGGATGACGAATACACCTGCATTGCCAGCTTGGTCCCCTTCGGTAAGCGGCAATCCGAGAACCAAAAGACCGCGCTTTCGCTGGCATTCAATTCCGCCATCAATGATGTCTACAAGCAATCTCTCCGTTCCTGGAAAAAGATCATTCAGGCATACGTGCTGGAGAACACTGATTTTCTTCTCAACCTGATGCCGGAGATCGAATTTCTTGTGAAGGGCACTGCCTTTTTGCGCATTCTGCGAGACAAGGGCTTGAAGCTGTGCCGTCCCGTTCTTGCCGAGGGCAAGCCCGTCTTTGTGGCAAAGGAGCTGTACAATCCCTGTGTTGCCATCAAGGTAGATGACGACATTGTGGGAAATGATGTGTCCTTTACCTCGGACGACGCGCTGATCTTCGTGCTGACCGGGCCCAACCGCGGCGGTAAGTCGGTCATTACCTGTGCCATCGGTCTGTGTCAGGTTATGACCCAGCTCGGCATGCTGGTTTCCGCCGAGGAAGCTACCCTCAGTCTGGCGGACGGAATCTATACGCATTTTCCCACCGGTGCTGAGGACACCATCGACAAGGGACGTCTGGGAGAGGAATGCGCCCGACTTCTGGATATTTTCTCCGCCATCACCGAGCACAGCCTTGTGCTGCTGGATGAGTCCCTGTCCTCCACAGGCTCCTTTGAGGCATCCTATATTGCGGCGGAGGTCCTCGCGGGCTTTTCCCGTGTAGGTTGTCGCTGTCTCTTCTCCACTCACCTGCATGAGCTGGCGGCGCAGATCGATGAGATCAATGCCCGTACCGCGCCCGACGGCGGCGCTCGGATCGACACACTGGTGGCAGGCATTGAGGAAGGCAAGCGCTCCTTCAAGATCGTTCGCCAAAAACCGGACGGCAAGAGCTATGCCCGTGACATTGCCGACAAATACGGACTTTCCTATGAAAGCATTTCTAAAAACCTAAAATCGACCATATCCTGACCGTAAGGAGGATTTTATACCCATGAACCAAAATTTATTGAAATTACTGGAGAAAGATGCCCGCTTAACGGCGGAGCAGCTTTCCGTGATGCTGGATCTCCCACGCGAGGAGGTCGAGCGAGAGCTTTCCGAGCTGGAGGCGAACGGCACCATTCTCGGATACAAAACCATCATTGACTGGGAAAAAACCGATGTGGAATCGGTTACCGCCATGATCGACGTCAAGCTGACCCCGCAGCGTGACCGCGGCTTTGACCGCGTTGCGGAAAAGATCTACAATTACCCCGAGGTCAAGGCTGTCTATCTGATGTCGGGCGGCTACGACCTGTCCGTGCTCATCGAGGGAAGAACCATGAAGGAGGTCGCCTTCTTCGTTTCGCAGAAGCTGGCGCCCATTGACGCGGTGATCTCCACCGCCACCCACTTTGTGTTGCACAAATACAAGGATACGGGTGTGGTTTACGATGCCCCCGAAATTGATGAGAGAGGAACCTTTAACTGATGATCGACTATAGCAAAGTACTGTCCCGAACGGTGGTAGAGACCCCAAAATCGGGCATTCGGAAATTTTTTGATCTGATGACCACCATGCAGGACGTGGTAGGTCTGACGGTGGGTGAGCCGGACTTTCAGACTCCTTGGCACATCCGTGAGGCAGGTATTGTCTCCTTAGAAAAGGGCAAGACCTATTATACAGCAAACGCGGGTCTCTCCGAGCTTCGTGAGG
>JAFVRI010000063.1 GCA_017504335.1 Clostridia bacterium | reverse complement strand
GAGAGATAGGGATTCGAACCCTAGATGCAGTATCAGTGCATACACGATTTCCAGTCGTGCGCCTTAGACCAACTCAGCCATCTCTCCACGCACGAGAAAGAGTATAGCATATCTTTTCCGAAAAGTCAAGAGCTTTTTAAAATTTTTCTCATAATATTTTGCTTGCTTTGCAGAGAAAATCTATTGAAAATTCAAAACAAATGTGATACAATAAAACACAGCTGCAAGAACTTAGTTCTTGCAGCCGCGTGCTTTGCACGCGGACTTTGCCTTTCGGCAAAGTTCGTTTGACTGCATCTGAAATCTGTTCCGGGCGCCATGCGCCCCAAGGGAGCGAAGCCCCCACACGAAATCTTTGATTTCGTGACAGATTTATGATAAAATAGTGGATGCTTGAAAAATCCAAGCAGCGTGGCGTTTCGTAATTTGAAAACATGTCCGTATACCGGCTTGTACGGCTTCACGCGCACCTTATCAATACAAGCGGACAAGCGCTTCTCACAAAATATGCTCTGACAAAGAAAGGCGTTGAAATATGCTAACAAATTACCATACACATACCACCTTTTGCGATGGCAAAAGCACCGTAGAAGAGGTGGTGCTGACAGCGCTCGAAAAGGGCTTTGACGCTATTGGCTTTTCGGGACACGGTTATACCGCATTTGACTATAGTTATTGTATGAGGGATACCGATGGATATCTTGCCGAGATCCGTCGCGTGAAGGAAAAATACGGTAAGGAGATCGAGATCTACGCCGGTGTCGAAGAGGATTCTTCCTATCCTCTTGATCATTCGCAATTTGATTATGTCCTCGGCTCCTCTCACTATTTCCGCGTTGGCGGCGTCTATTACCCCGTGGACTCCTCTTATGAGTGCATGCAGGTGGCGGTTTCTGTCTATCGGGGAGATGCCATTCGTATGGCAGAGGATTATTACGGCGCGTTTTGTACCTATATCAATACCTACCGCCCCGACATTATCGGTCATTTCGATCTGCTTACCAAATTTGATGAGCAGCACCCCTTTTTCCTTCCGAATGAAGAATACCGCGCACTTGCGGTGAAATGCGCTTTGGAGGCGGCAAAGAGCGGTGCTATCTTTGAGGTCAATACGGGTGCCATCTCGCGCGGCTATCGCACGACCCCTTATCCGCATGCGGAAATTCTCCATGCCCTTAAAAAAGAAGGCGCAAAAGTGATTCTTTGCGCCGACAGCCATCATAAGGATACGATTGATTTTGGCTTTGAGGACGCAAAGGCGCTTTTGCGCGAGATCGGTTTTACCTCGGTGATGCATCTGCACCGCGGTGAATTCAAAAGCGAAGCAATTTAAAATGGCTTCTCTTGCTTGGCGTACTCCATCGGGGATACGCCGTAATACTGCTTGAACATCTTTGAAAAATTGAATATATCTGTATAGCCGACCGAGTTTGCTGTGACGGAGACCGACTTTTTTTCCTCCGTTAAAAAGTTTGCCGCCATGCGCATACGGTATTCGAAAAGGTATCTTTTCGGCGAAACTCCCATTTTGGATTTAAAGAGAGTGGAGAAGTAGCTTCGGTTGAGCCCTAAGCGAGAAGCGATCGTTTCTACCGTGATGGGCTCGACGTATTCGGAGTGAATGCAGTCGAGAGCGTGTTGTATATAATCGCTCTCTTTCTTTTCGCCTCTTTCCAGAAGCAGAGTAAAAAGCTCCCAGATTCTTGCACAAAGAAATGCGCTGCGACCTTTATCGTGCATTTCGCAATCCAACATTTTTTGGAAGATCACGCCGGCGGTCGGCGCATGAATGACGGGGGGGAGCTGTACGGGAAGCGGCATGTCAGAGGTGAACCCGATCCAAGTATAATGCCACGGCGTCAGACTGTCCGCTTCGTAATAGGTTTCTTGTCCGGGATGGATCACAAACATTTCTCCTGCATGCAGGCGGTACTCTTGTCCCTCCGTGCGGAATATGCCTGTGCCGGATATAATGTAGTGGATCAAAAACCAATTTCGCACCACAGGACCGAAGCTGTGACGGGGCGCGCATTTTTGTGTTCCGAAAAGCACAGGGTTAATGCCCTTGTAGCTTTGGTTTGAAATGATGGAGTCCCTACGCATTTTCTTCTCCTTGAATATAACAAAATGATAAACACTAATAACATTATACCATTTTGTTTTTGGGTTTGTCAAGATATAATTGATACAGTGAAAAACAAAATGAGAGGAGATCTCCTATGAAAATCACTTTTATGGGTGCGGGAAGCACCGTTTTTGCAAAGAATGTTATTGGCGACTGCATGTGCCTTGATTCTCTGAAGGATTTTGATTTTGCGCTCTACGATATTGACGCGAAGCGCGTGAACGAAAGCAAGGCTCTTCTCGATGCCATTCGTGAAAAGAAGGGCGGAAAGGGAAGCATTGCGGTCTACGTCGGTCCCGAGCAGAGAAAAGATGCTCTTCGTGGCGCATCCTTCGTTATCAATGCCATTCAGGTTGGCGGCTACGATCCCTCTACCATCATCGACTTTGAGATCCCAAAAAAATACGGCCTCCGTCAGACCATTGGCGATACCCTTGGTATCGGCGGTATCATGCGTGCACTCCGTACCATCCCTGTGATGGAGGATTTCGCAAAGGATATGGCAGAAGTCTGCCCCGATGCTCTCTTCTTAAACTACACCAACCCCATGGCAATGCTCTCGGGCTATATGCAGAGATATACCCCCATCAATACCGTAGGT
>JAFVRI010000062.1 GCA_017504335.1 Clostridia bacterium | reverse complement strand
CCCCAAGCTCTACATGACGGGCGTGTTTGAAGCCACCGTTCGCTCCATTACCACCGAGGGAGAACAGAAGCTTTTCCTCGACACGGCAGAAGCGGAGATGATGAAGGGTAAGCGCATCCTTATTGTGGATGATGTAATCTCTACGGGAGAGTCGCTCCGTGCTTTGGAAATTCTTGTGGAGAAGGCGGGCGGCATCATTTGCGGAAAAATGGCGATCCTTGCCGAGGGAGATGCTCAGAGTCGAGAGGATCTCATCTATTTGGAAAAGCTTCCTCTCTTTGACCACGAAGGAAACGTAATCGACTAATCGAAAGAAAGGATATAGAAACAATGGCAGAATTATTGAGAGAGAATGATAAGAGAACTCACTATGCCACCGAGCTGTCGGCGGTGAATGTGGGGGATCGTGTATGTGTCATGGGATGGGCACAGAAGCAGAGAGATTTGGGCGCATTGATCTTCATTGACCTGCGTGACCGCTCCGGCATTATTCAGCTTGCCTTTGACGAAAAGACCGACCGTGAGATTTTTGACAAGGCATTTTCGGTGCGTGCGGAGTACGTGCTTTGTGCCAAGGGTGTGGTTCGCCGTCGCGGCGAGGGCGCCGTCAACAAGAATCTTCCTACAGGTGAGATCGAGGTTGCCGTGGATGAGTTCCGTGTGCTGTCCGTGGCACAGACTCCTCCCTTTGAGATCGTAGAGGACAGCAAGGTAAACGCAGAGCTTCGTCTGAAGCATCGCTATCTGGACCTCCGCCGTCCCGATATGCAGGGCAACATCATCGCCCGCTCCCGTATTTCCAAGATCGCAAGAGACTACTACGCCGAGAATGGATTTATTGATATTGAGACCCCCAACCTGTGCAAGCCTACCCCCGAGGGAGCCCGTGACTACTTGGTTCCTTCCCGTGTACATAAGGGGAAGTTCTATGCACTTCCTCAGTCGCCTCAGCTCTATAAGCAGCTTCTGATGGTATCGGGCTTTGACCGCTACTTCCAGATCGCTCGCTGCTACCGTGACGAGGATCTGCGTGCAGACCGTCAGCCTGAATTTACTCAGATCGATACCGAAATGTCCTTCGTCAGCGCGGACGACGTTATGAAGATGCATGAGGGATTCATCAAGCGCGTGTGCCGTGAGTTTCTGGGCAAGGAGATCACCGAGGATTTCATTCGGATGCCCTATGCAGAGGCAATGAGCCGCTTTGGCTCGGATAAGCCCGATATCCGTTTCGGCTATGAGCTGACTGACCTTTCCGAGGTGGTCAAGAATTGTGGCTTCAAGGTGTTTGCGGGTGCCGTGGAGATGGGTGGATCGGTTCGCGCCATCAATGTCAAGGGCGGCGCCAAGTTCTCCCGTAAGGAGATCGACTCTCTGGTTGAATTTGTAAAATCCTACCGTGCCAAGGGCTTGGCATGGCTGAAATGGGCAGAGACGGGGGACATTTCCTCGTCCTACGCCAAGTTCCTTTCCGAGGAAGAAAACGAGGCCATCAAGGCGGCAATGGGGGCTGAGGCAGGCGACCTCTTGCTGATCGTTGCCGACAAGAATAAGGTGGTCTTCGATTCTCTGGGTGCGCTCCGTTGCGAGTGCGCCAAGCGCATGGACATTCTCGATCCCATGGATCTCAAGTTCCTGTGGGTGACCGAGTTTCCGCTGTTGGAATACAGCGAGGAGGACGGACGCTTTTATGCCATGCACCATCCCTTTACCGCTCCCATGGACGAGGATCTGGAGTATCTGGACAGCGATCCCGGCAGAGTTCGTGCCAAGGCGTACGATATCGTGCTGAACGGAACCGAGCTGGGCGGAGGTTCCATCCGAATCCACAGCGGTGAGATCCAGTCCAAAATGTTTGAGGTTCTCGGACTTTCCGAGGAGGAGAGCCAAGAAAAGTTCGGATATCTCTTGGATGCCTTCCGTTACGGCGTGCCTCCCCACGGCGGACTTGCCTTCGGCTTTGACCGTCTGGTCACCCTTCTGTTGGGTCTGGAGGACATTCGCGACGTCATTGCCTTCCCGAAGGTACAGAATGCGTCCGAGCTGATGACCAAGGCACCTTCCGCTCCCGACGCAGGGGCACTGGCTGAACTGGGCATTGCCATTGTCAACGAGGAATAAACAAAAAAAGAGGGAACTTCCACCAAACGAGGTTCCCTCAAATTTTCAAAAAAGGAAATGAATCGGATGTATCATTTTTTTGCCTACATGGCTCGGATGAAGCTCATTCGCCGTTGGAGCTTGATGAAATCGGTGAGTGAAGAGAATATTGCCGAGCACAGTGCGCAGGTTGCGCAAATCGCCCATGCGCTGGCGATGATCAAGAATAAAAAATTCGGTGGCAAATTGAATGCCGACCGTGTAGCGACTATAGCACTCTATCACGAGACCTCCGAGATTTTGACGGGGGATCTTCCCACGCCCATCAAATACTACAATCCCGAGATCCGCAAGGCGTACAAGGAGATCGAGGGGATCGCCAACGAAAAGCTGCTCGGCATGCTTCCCGAAGAGCTGCAGGGGGGATATCGTGAGCTGATCGAGGTGGATCCTGATTCCTATGAACATATGCTTGTCAAGGCGGCGGACAAGATCGCAGCCTACATCAAGTGCCTTGAGGAGCTTCGGAGCGGCAACCGTGAGTTTGCCAAGGCGGAGGCTTCTCTGCGAGAGGCGGTGGAGGAATACTACCGCTACGAGGAGGTACGCTATTTCTGTGAGACCTTCTTAGACACCTTCCGCAAGACATTGGATGAATTGGAATGATACTATGAAAAGGAGAAGAGAACATGAAATACGGATTACAGCTTTACAGTATTCGCGATATGGCAGAGGAGAACTTTGAAAAGACCCTTAAGACCGTAGCCGAGATGGGTTACGAAATGGTAGAGAGCGCGGGCTTTTTCGGTCTTCCCGCCGAGGAAGTCAAGGCCATGCTTGACCATTACGGTCTGACCCTTTGCAGCACCCATACGGGCTACCGAGAGGTGTTCTCCAAGTTTGAGGAGACCTTTGAATATCACAAGAAGGTTGGATGCCCCAACATGATTCTTCCCGGCGTCATGTTCTCGACCAAGGAGGAGATCGATTACACGGTGGCATGCATCAATCGGTATCAGCCCATTTTGGAGGCGGAGGGTATGAGTCTGCATTTCCACAATCACTATAAAGAATTTCTGCCCAACAAGGATGGATTGATTACACAGGATGAGTTTGCGAAGAGAACCCGTGTCCTCTTTGAGATCGATACCTTCTGGGCATTCAATGCGGGAAAGGATCCGCTGGCGCTCATGGATCAGTACAAGGATCGAATCAAGTTTATTCACCTGAAGGACGGCTTTGCGGGAGATCCTGCTAAGGGTGGCTCGGGAGCGGTTGGAAAATCCCTTGGCTTGGGCGAGGCTCCCGTTGCGGCAGTTCGTCAAAAGGCGATCGAGATGGGAATCACCATGGTGGTGGAGAGCGAGGATCTGGATCCCACGGGTGAGGAAGAGGTCAAGCGCTGCATTGACTATCTGCGCTCCTTGGAAGCGTGAGAGGACGTTGCATCCGAACAATATTTATCGGTAAAAAAGCCCTTGTTGAGGGTTCTCAACAAGGGCTT
>JAFVRI010000061.1 GCA_017504335.1 Clostridia bacterium | reverse complement strand
GCCGTCCCCGGGGGCGTGAACCGGGTGATCATGGCCACCGACGGCGACTTCAACGTGGGCATCTCTAGCGAGGGGGACCTGGCCCGGCTCATCATGGAAAAGAAGGCCGGCGGCACCCGCCCAAAACCATAAAAATTTTCTGTCCTTTGCCCTGATCGGAACGGCTGTCGCTTTGGCACTTGCTGTCATTGTGACTGTGGTGGGAACGGTCATTGCTTTGAATGCTCCCGATCAAGAGGCTCCCGTGATTCAAGGACCTGAGGGAGATTCGGCTGTGGTACAACTGGGGCAGGCTGTCTCCTATAAAAGTCTTGTAAGCGTGACCGATGATGGTGGTGATGTGGAGCTGAGCATCGATCAGAGCCGTGTCAAGCTTGATGAAGAGGGTAGCTATGACGTGATCTATACTGCTACCGATGAAGCTGGAAATTCGACAAGATATGTTCTTCGTCTGGTGGTGAAAAGTCGGATTTTTCGGGAGTCTGAGCTGATGGAGCTTGTGGCGGCAAAGGCAGAAGAACTGGAGCTTGATCGGGACATGACCAAGACCGAGCTGGTTCTTGCCATCTATGACTATGTGAATTCTCCCAAGAGGAATGCTTCGAATGCCAACATCAAGTTTACCAACCAATCCAACACCCCAAATCAGCAGGGACAAAAGGATGAGGACGGAAATCCTCGGAAGACACGCAGAGATTGGAAGACCGACTGGGTTGAGGAGGCAGTCCGCACCCTGGAGATGGATCGGATGGAGGGAGACTGCTATACCTACTATGCCGTGTCCAAGGCGTTCTTTGAGTATTTCGGCATTGAGAACGTAGGCATTCAGCGCGCCGAGAATTCCGACGAGGGAGGCACGCATTTCTGGAGTGCAGTCAAGGTGGAAGAGGGCTGGTATTACTATGATGCCACCCGCCTGGCAGGAAAATTCGGGGATAAGACAAACAACGGTTGCCTGATTACCGAGGAGAAGTTGGAGAGCTACCGTACCTCCAAGGGCGGAGAAGAATTTTATACCTTTGATAAACCCGAGGATTTTCCGACCATTTCGAAAAAACCACTTTCCAAGTGAGGCGGAGTTGACTGATGAGAAAAAATATACTGACCTATCTGGAAGCTACCGCGCCAAAAGTTCCCGATAAGATCGCCTTTTCCACGGGAAAGGAATCCATGACCTTTCGAGAGGTGCAGAAGGGAGCCGCCGCCATCGGCAGCTTCTTGGCGCAAAAGGGCTTTTACGGAGAACCCGTGGTGATCTTCATGGACAAGCATCCCCGAACCGTGACGAGCTTTTTCGGCGTGATCTATGCGGGGTGCCACTACGTGTGCCTGGACGAGAAAATGCCCGAGGCGAGAATGCGGGCGATCCTTGATAACCTTTCGCCCCGTGTGATCTTAGCGGATAAAAAGAATTTCAAAAAGGCGGAAGCGTTGGGGCTTGCCAACACCTATCTTTACGATGAGATCTCCGAGTCTCCCATTGACCGTGAAGCCCTTCTCCGTGTCAGACAAAGACAGTGCGATACCGATCCCATTTACGTGGTCTTTACTTCGGGCTCTACGGGGGTACCCAAGGGGGTGGTGGCGTGCCACCGCTCGGTGATCGACTATACCGAATCCTTGACCGATGCGTTGGGCTTTACGCGGGAGACGGTGTTTGCCAATCAAACGCCCCTCTATTTCGATGCTCCCCTGAAGGAGCTGATGCCTACGATTATGCTGGGCGCGACCACCTATTTTGTGCCGAGGATGCTCTTTTCCTTCCCGGTGCGTTTGGTGGAGTATCTGAACGAATATAAAATCAACACGGTCTGCTGGGTGGTTTCCGCTCTGGTGCAGATCTCCTCGTTGGGCGCGCTTGCCCATTCGGTACCCAAGTATCTGACAAAGGTCGCCTTTGGCAGTGAGGTGTTTCCGAAGAAGCAGTACGATTTGTGGAGAGAGGCATTGCCCGAGGCGGAATTCTATAATCTTTACGGTCCCACCGAGGCGACGGGGATGTCCTGCTATTGGAAGGCGGACAGAGTGCTTTCCGAGGATGAGCCCATCCCTGTGGGACGTCCCTTTGACAACACCGACCTGATCCTGTTGGATGAACGGAACCAACGGGCAGGGGAAGGGTGCGAAGGGGAGATCTGCCTGCGCGGCACCTGTGTAACCATGGGATATTACAACAATCCCGAAAAGACCGCCGAGGCCTTTGTGCAGAATCCGCTGAATACCGCCTATCCCGAAGTGATCTACCGTACGGGAGATATCGGAAAGTACAACGAGCACGGTGAGCTTGTGTTCGTTTGCCGTAAGGATTCCCAGATCAAGCATATGGGACACCGTATTGAGCTTGGTGAGATCGACGCTGCCGCAGGCAAGCATCCGACGGTAAGCCGAAGCTGCTGCCTTTATGACAGCGATGCCAAGAGGATCTTCCTCTTTTACGTGGGAGACGTGGCTGAGAACGAGCTGCTCTCCTTCCTTGGCGGATACCTGCCTCGCTATATGCTTCCCACGGTTTTGGTGCGTCTGGACGCATTCCCCTTGACCGATAACGGAAAGATCGACCGCCGTACGCTCCGTGAGCGGATGGCTACTCTATAAATTTTTCAGGAGTTTATCATGGAACAGTTACTTGCTATTTTGTCCGAGCTTCATCCCGACGTAGATTTTTCGACCACCGAGGATCTGATCGACGACGGTATTCTCGATTCTCTTGACATTGTCACCCTTGTGACCGAGATCCATTCGGAATTTGACGTGACCATACCCGCTGAGGAGATCGTACCCGAGAATTTCAATTCCGCTGAGGCGATCATGGCACTGATCGAGAAATTGGACGAAGAATAATGCTATTTACGTCCTACGGGTTTATCGCGTTTCTCTTCGTTTTGTTCCTCGCCTATTATCTATTGCCAAAGCGTTGGCAATGGGGGCTTCTGCTGATCGCGTCCTATGTCTTTTACTGGTTTGCGGGATGGGAGTGCTTTATTTTCATTTTGACAACCACGATCTCTGCTTTCTTTATTTCCCTCGGAATGCAAAAAAGGGCAGAGAAGGAGGAAGCCTATTTGTCTGCCCATAAGGGAGAGATGGACAAGGAGACAAGGAAGGCATACAAGGCGAAGGAAAAAAAGAAACGCTTCCATATTTTGCTTTGGGGACTTGTGTTGAATTTCGGCATTCTTGCGGTGCTGAAATACACAGGCTTTACCGTTCGTAATATCAACAGCCTTCTCGGTCTGTTTGGCGCGGAGGAAGCCCTGACGGTTCCTGATCTGATCCTTCCCATGGGAATTTCCTTCTACATCTTCCAGACCATGGGCTATCTGATTGACGTGTATCGGGGAAAGACCTATGCCGAGCGTAATTTTTTCCGCTTGGCGCTCTTCGTGTCTTTCTTCCCGCAACTGGTTCAGGGCCCCATTTCCCGTCATTCGGATCTGGCGTCTCAGCTTTATACGCCCCATGCCTTTGATTTCCGAGGCTTCACCTTTGGACTCCAAAGGATCCTTTGGGGGTACTTCAAAAAGCTGGTGATCGCGGATCGGATCATGGTAGCCATGAAGCCTCTTTTGGGTTCTCCCGAGGAATATAGCGGCGCCTACGTGTTCTTCCTGATCCTCTTCTATTCGGTGCAGATCTATGCGGATTTCACGGGTGGCATCGACATTACCATCGGTATTGCCGAAGCACTCGGCATTCGCTTGGAAGAAAATTTCAAGAGGCCTTTTTCCTCCAAATCCACCAAGGAATATTGGAGACGGTGGCATATTACCATGGGTAGCTGGTTTACCGATTACGTGTTCTATCCCTTGTCGGTCTGCCGTCCCATGATGAAGCTGTCCAAGTGGTCGAGAAAGACTTTGGGGGCAAAGATCGGCAAACGGGTACCCGTGTATCTTGCTACCATTGTTACCTGGTATCTGACGGGTCTTTGGCACGGAGCCGCATGGAATTTCATTGTATGGGGACTGCTCAACTGCCTTGTGATTCTTGTGTCACAGGAGTTGGAACCTCTTTACGATCGCTTCCGAAAAGCGTGTCCCCGCCTGACGGGT
>JAFVRI010000060.1 GCA_017504335.1 Clostridia bacterium | reverse complement strand
TGTATGTGGACGAATCCGGCGCGGGGCTTTCCCTCCGAAATTATGGGAGTCTTCTGCTCCTTGGCGGTGGCGGGCACCGTACGGGTAAGCAGGGTGGGTGTTGGCAGGAGCTTGAAGATTTCGCTTACAAGCACTATCCCGGCACGGAGATCGTCGGCAAATGGGCAACGCAGGATTGTATGACGCTGGACGGTATTCCTTATATAGGTCAATATTCTAAATCCGTGCCCGACGTATTCGTTGCAACGGGCTTTCACAAATGGGGTATGACAAACGCGATGGTTGCCGCAGATATTCTCTGCGATCTCGTTCAAGGAAAGCAGAACCCATACGCTGTTGTTTTCGATCCCTCGCGAACCGTCCTGCGCCCACAGCTTATCGTAAACGCTTTTGAGTCGACCCTTGGAGTGCTCACGCCTACCACCCCCAGATGTCCGCACCTCGGTTGTGCTCTGAAATACAATCAGGTTGAGCACACCTGGGATTGCCCCTGCCACGGCTCGCGTTTCACCGAACACGGCAAGCTGATCGATAATCCTGCGACGGATGATAAAAGAAAATAGCGGTATACGCCCATGCATTATGGGAAATCATAGTATCAAATCTATAAACGGAGGTCAAATTTACGATGTTCAAGCACGAAAAAATGTTATTCCATCCCGTAGAGGTAGAAAGACCGAATCCGCAGTATGCCGTTTTGCTTCAGGAGCAGCTTGGCGGCGGGAACGGCGAATTGAAGGCGGCAATGCAGTATATGTCGCAGAGCTTCCGGATCAAGGATCCCGAGATCAAGGATCTTTTCCTCGATATCGCCGCCGAGGAGCTGGGGCACATGGAAATGGTGGCGCAGACCATCAACCTGCTCAACGGTCACGACGTGGATGCAACCAAGGTACAAGCGGGCGAGGTGCAGACGCACGTTCTGCTTGGTCTGAATCCCGGACTGATCAATTCCTCGGGTTACTCCTGGACGGCGGACTACGTGACCGTTACGGGTGACCTTTGTGCCGATCTGCTCTCTAATATCGCGTCCGAGCAGAGAGCCAAGGTGGTGTACGAATATCTCTACCGTCAGATCGAGGACAAGAAGGTCAGAGAAACCATTGATTTTCTTCTCAACCGCGAGGAAGCGCACAATCAAATGTTCCGTGATGCCTTCAACAAGGTGCAGGAAACGGGCTCCAACCGCGATTTCGGCACGACCAAGGCGGCGAAGATGTATTTCTCTATGTCAAATCCCGGACCGAATACGTTTGCGACGGGTCAGACGCGCGCACCGGCGTTTCATTGAAACCTGTGACTGCCGCCAAACACGACTACCGTGCATTAGAAAAGCCAGCGACAGGAAAAATTGTCGGTGGCTATGCACAGCTCGGGATATCCGTACGTTTCGGCAAACGAAAGCGTTTGCGAAGAACAAATCGGTAGAAGATAGCAAAGGGAACAAGGTATTCGCCTGCGGCGAAGATTCACTCGCCCTTCGTCTGGTGAGCGAGCTCCCCGACCTTCGGGCGGTGAATGCGAACTTGCAGCTGTTGCTTTGCAACAACCAAGCTCTTTCAAACGTCACCTCGACCATAGAAAAAAGGATCGCAAACGCGATCCTTTTTTCTATGGTCGAGGTGACAAGATTCGAACTTGCGACTTCTACGTCCCGAACGTAGCGCTCTACCAAGCTGAGCCACACCTCGATTATGAAATTGGTTCTCGCTCGGTGGGGAAGGGCGATTTCTACGTCACGAATGCCGAGCGAAGCGAGGATGCGCTCATACCAAGCTGAGCCACACCTCGTGAATATGCTGATCAAGAGAACGTCCTCTTGCGCACTGCAACATTATATCATTCTTTTATTAATTTGTCAAGGGATATTTTTGAAAAACCTCTGTTTTTCCTTTGTATGTTCATAGCTTTTTTTCAAAAAATATTGACGAACCGAAAAAAGCGTGGTATAATCTATAGGATATCACAGAAAACACAGGAGGACACAACATGACACTCTACGAGGATTTGAAATGGAGAGGTCTGATTCAGGATATTTCCGATCCTAAGCTCATCGACAAGCTCAACGAAGGAGGCTTGACCTTTTATATTGGCACAGACCCCACGGCAGACAGCCTTCACTTAGGACATTATTCCTCCTTTTTGATTACTCGCCGACTTGCCAACGCAGGACATCATCCGCTGCTTCTCGTCGGCGTTGCCACGGGACTGATCGGCGACCCTCGCGGCACGGTGGAGCGCAAGCTTTCCGATCGCGATGAGGTGCTTCACAACTTTGAGTGCCTCAAGCGCCAGCTGCAGTCGATCTTCCCATATGAGGTCGTCAACAACTACGATTGGGTCAAGGACATCAACGTCGCTGAATTCTTCCGCGATTACGGAAAATATATCAACGTCGGCTACATGCTCTCCAAGGATCTGATCCGCCGTCAGATGGAAAGCGGTATCTCTTACGCAGAGTTTTCCTACATGCTCATTCAGGGCTTGGATTTCAAGTATCTGCATGAGAATCGCGGAGTGGATCTGCAGGTTGCGGGCTCCGACCAGTGGGGCAACATCACCACGGGTATTGAGCTGATCCGCAAGACCACGGGAGATGAGGTA
>JAFVRI010000059.1 GCA_017504335.1 Clostridia bacterium | reverse complement strand
CGGCGGTAAAGGAACTGTGTTCTGCTGTTTATCATGGTGATTATTTCGATGATGAGAAATACAACAAATTGATATCATATGTTCAAGCAGCAAGTGCTTGATTACAAGTATGCATCGTTGAATTGTTCACCTCTTTCTGCTATAATATAAGGTAGGATTTTATTTTTTGGAGGGCATCTTGAAACAACATCTGAAAATCGGTCTTTTGGGCTTTGGTGCAATGGGAAAGACCCATGCGTTTTGCGTAGAAAATTTGAAATACTATTACCGCGATCTTCCCTTTTCCGCATCCGTGGAAGGGGTTTGTACCCGTTCTTCCGAAAAATCGCAGTCGGTTGCCGATGCTTACGGAATTCCCTTGGCGGTGACCGATGAAAATGCCTTGATCCAAAATTGCGACATCGATATTATCGACATCTGCACACCGAATATTCTCCATTATGAAACCATCAAAAAGGCCTTGGCAGCAGGAAAGCACGTGCTGTGCGAAAAGCCCCTTTGCGTCAGCGCAGAGGAAGCATACGAGCTTGCCTCGTTGGCAAAGGAAAGCGGAAAAATCTGCACCATGGTCTTTAACAACCGACACATTGCTCCCATGATGAGAGCCCGTGAGCTTGTGGAAGAGGGACGGATCGGACGTGTTCTTTCCTTCTCGGCAGAATATCTCCACAACAGCTGTACCGATGTGTGCCGCCCCGCTGGCTGGAAGCAGAACCGCGATATTTGCGGCGGCGGTGTACTGTTTGATCTTGGCTCTCATGCCATCGACTTGATCTATTCCCTTTGCGGAGAATTTGAAAGTGTCATCGGCATGCCCCAGATCGCCTATGCGAATCGAGCGGGCATGGATGGCTCGGATTGGCAGACCAATGCGGACGAGGCGTTCTATATGCTGGCAAAGCTCCGCTCGGGCGCGCAGGGCACGATCACCGTCAGCAAGCTGGTCAACGGTGCCAACGACGATTTGAATCTTGCCATCTACGGAGAAAAGGGGTCTCTCAAATTCTCTTTGATGCAGCCCAATTTTCTCTACTTTTACGATGCTACCCAAAAGCCCGAAACCTTGGGCGGTAACACGGGCTACACCGCCATTGAGTGCGTAGGACGCTACCCCTCTCCCGGCGGAACCTTCCCCGCTCCCAAGGCCCCCTCGGATTGGCTTCGCGGACATGTAGGAAGCATGTACAGCTTCTTAAACTCGGTTTATACCGGACAGCAGGCCCATCCCGATTTTGCAGACGGCGCGCACGTTCAGGCGGTCATGGCGGCGGCCTACCGCTCCGCCGAAACCCATCGGGAAGAATTGGTCTGACCTGCCTATATAACCTATATGAGAAAGGAGAACCTATGAAGATCATCGGTGTCACCGGTCCTACGGGATCGGGAAAATCGCTCTTTTGCGACTATCTTTCCGAGCAAGGCATCCCCGTCATTGATGCGGATGAGGTATATCACGGACTTCTGGTTCCACCCTCTCCTTGCCTTTATGCCCTAAGACGGGTATTCGGTGACGGAATCCTCCGCCCCGACGGAACCCTTGACCGTACGGCGCTTTCCGATATCGTCTTTCACGACGAGAAAAAGCTCTCTCTTCTGAACGATACCGTTCTCGGCTTTGTATTGGATCGCATCCGTGCCATGCTCAATGAGCTGGCGGCAAGAGGACATACCCATGCGGCGGTGGATGCCCCTACCCTTATTGAATCGGGCTTTCACAGGGAGTGTGATACAGTCATCTCGATTCTTTCTCCCGCAGAGCTCCGCGTGGAACGGATCATTGCAAGAGATCACATCACCCGAGAGAGAGCTGAGGCACGTGTTCACGCACAAAAGGGAGACGATTTTTACAAAGAGCACTCCCATTACGTATTGACCAACTCGGGAGATCCCCATGAGTTTTTCAAGAAAATCAACGAGCTTACCAAAGATTTATCGCTTTGAACCTCTAACGAAAGGATCTGCATGAAAACATTCAAACGGTGCCTGTCGGTACTGCTCATTTTAATCCTTGCCATTTCCGTTGGCCTCATTTCCAATCGGATCTGGCTTGCCATTGAAGAAGCCACCCATCCCACTCCTTATCGGGAAACGGTGGTTCGGTATTCTCTTGAATACGGTGTTCCTGAATCCATCATCTACGCGGTCATGAAAACCGAAAGCGGCTTTGATCCCAACGCACTCTCTCGTAAGGAGGCAAGAGGATTGATGCAAATGCTGGAAGGCACCTTTGAGGACGTTAACGGATATCTTCACGAAGATCATACCTTTGACGATCTCATCACCCCTGAGATCAGTATTCAATACGGCGTATATTACCTCCGCTATCTCTATGATATGTTCGGCAACTGGCGCAACGTCATTGCCGCTTACAACGGCGGCCTCGGAAGAGTGAAAAAGTGGCTCTCAGATCCCGCCTGTTCCGATGAAAACGGCAACCTTATCTACATCCCGGATCCATTTGACGAGACCCGCTCCTACGTATTCAAGGTAGAGCGTGCCGCGGATGTTTATCAAAAGTTATATTTTTCAAACGAAAAAGGAGTGATCTCATGAAAAACGAAGATTTGATCTATGAAAAGAAAACGGTCTATGAGCGTGGCGGCAAGGAGCTGACCGACCGCGCCTACGCCTATGCCGAAGGCTATAAAACCTATTTGAACGAAGGAAAGACCGAGCGGGAGGCTCTGTCGTTTTCTATCGCCCTTTGTGAGAAAAACGGCTACCGTCCCTACCGTTTGGGTGATCCCATCCACGTGGGCGACAAGCTTTATTACAACAACCGAGGACGAAATCTGTTTGTCTTCTCCATCGGAAGCGAGCCCATCAACGAGGGCATTCGCCTGACCGCGGCACACATTGATGCTCCCAGAATTGATCTGAAGCAAAATCCGCTCTATGAGGAAAGCGGCATGGCATTCTTCAAGACCCACTACTACGGCGGTATCCGAAAATATCAATGGGTTGCCACGCCCCT
>JAFVRI010000012.1 GCA_017504335.1 Clostridia bacterium | reverse complement strand
CATCGAAGAGGAAGAACCCATCGAAGTGGAAGAAGAATTCATTGAGGATGAAGACCTCATTGAAGAGGAAGAGCCCATCGAAGAGGAAGAAGAATTCATCGAGGATGAAGACCTCATCGAAGAGGAAGAAGAATTCATCGAGGATGAAGACCTCATTGAAGAGGAAGAACCCATCGAAGAGGAAGAATCCATCGAAGAAGATCCCACAGAGGGTGAAAATGATGAGCTGGAAGCCTTTTTGACGGAAATATGTGATTATTTCGCACCGGAGGAAACGGCTGCTTCCAGTGTAGAAGAGCTGGAAGAGGAGCTTTATATAGAGGAAGAGGATGCCGAGGAGGCATTTGTTCCTCCCGAAGAGGTTCTGGAGTCCATTCCATTGGAGACCTTGATCTGTTCCTCCGAGGAAGAGGCGCAGCCGACGGAAGAAGTGAATGAAGTCCCGATTGAGGAGGCACCCGAGCTTTCCGAAGAGCTTCTTGGCTTGATGCGACAGCTGGGCTGTGAGGACGAGATCCCCGATCTTCTGCGAGAGGAGCCTCGAAAAGAGGAAGAAGAAGCGCAGATGCCCGAGGCGGATCTGCGAGAAGCCATCGAGGTCGGAAGGAAAAAGGAAAAGAAGCTCCTGTTCCGAACCCTTGCGCTATCGGCGATTACCTTCCTTTTGTTTTTCTTTGATCTGATCCCCTATGGCGAATCAGAGCTTAGCGGACTTTTGGACTTTGTAGAATTTCCCGGTGCATATCTGCTGGTTGGACTTCAGCTTTTGGTATTTGGCGCGGTATGCATGTGGAAGCCCTTGTGGGAAGGCGTGAAAAAGCTGTTCAAGGGTGTTCCGGATCTGTATTCGGCACTCTTTGTCATGCTTGCCTTTGTGGCGACCTATGACATAACCCTTGCCTTTGCCATGACCGAAAAGAAGCTTCCCCTGATGTTCCATTTTGTCAGCTGCCTGATCCTGCTTTGCGTACAGCTCACCGAATATCTGATGCATCGGAGAGATTTGCATCTTTGGGAGGTGTTCTGCTCGGAGGAGCCGCGATATACGTTGGTTGCTTCGGACGGAGACCAATCCTTGGCAGAAAAAATGTACCGTGGCGGAATGAACCGTCAGCAAAAGGTGTATTTGCCTGCGACACTCGTGCCTCATGCCAATTATAAGAAGGACGTGGAAGAGCAGTCTATTCACGCACGCTTTTTGAAGGGTGCCATGATTCCGATCTCTCTTCTGGTGATTGCCACCGCGGTGGTTGGAATGGTCCTTGAGCAAAGCATTGAGGAGGCATGGACAGCGGGTATGATCATGCTGTTTGCGACCCTGCCGCTGACGGCGGTGGTTTCGGCAGCTCTGCCGCTTTGGACCTCTGCTTCGTGGATGAAAAAACGAGGAAACGCATTGGGAGATCGCTCTGCTATTGAGACCTATGCGGAGTGTAATGTTCTTGTTTTCCGTGATCTTCACCTGTTCCGTCCCTGCCGTATGGAGGAAACGGGAATCGTATTCTATGATAAGATCAACGCAACTGCGGTGATGGCGGCACTTGAGATTCTGTATTCTCATCTGGGCGGTCCCATGAGGGATATTTTCGGACGGGTGCCTGCGGCATACCGTGCCGAGCGCATTCGGATCCGCCGGATTGTAAAGGGCGGAGTCGAGGCATTTGTAGACCGTAAGAACGTGCTGCTGGTGGGAGACGATGCCTTCATGCAGCAATACGGACTTCATTTCCCGAAAAGTGAGGACCCCTCCGACCGAGCCACTCTGTATGTGTCCTTGGACGGAAAGCTGAGTGCCAAGGTCAACGCCCGCTATGAAATCGAGCCGATCTTTGAGATGATCGTGAACCGATTGGCGGCAGAGGGCATTCAATGTGTGTTGGAGACTTACGATCCTCTGATCGATTCCGAGTTTATCAATGGAATGCGGCGCGCGGACAGCGCTCCCGTCAGCGTGGTTCATAAGAACATCGCGGATCTTTATTATGTGCAGACCGAGGGTGCTGCCGTGGCGGAGCAAGCTGATCTGGTTGCGACCTCGTCGCGCTTGAAGCTGGCAGAGGCAGTCATTTGGTGTCGAAGAATTGTGAAGGTATTCAGACGCACCGAGCTTGTGAGCTTCGCGTTCAGCGGCATCGGATTGCTGACTACCGCCATTCTGTTTGGCTTCGGCATTCTTTCCGAGGTCCATGAGTATTGGTTGGCGCTGTATAGCCTGCTTCCGATTGCCTGTGTGGCGATCGTATCCTACCTTTGCTTCCCGAAGCGCTTCTATTTCTCGGAGGCTTCCTATACCAATGAGCGGAATCGGCGGGAGCATGCGGCGTTGAAAAAGCAGGAGAAAAGGGAAGCAAAAAAGACAAGAGAAAGTCAAAAGAAGCCTTCCGCTCCCGTAACAAAAAAAATCAAACGAAAGAACAAGACCCATGAATAAAAAAATGAGTACCATTCTGAAATCGGTTTCCAAGCCCGGCAGATACGCGGGCGGGGAATTCGGTCAGATCATCAAGAACAAAGAAACCATCAAGGCAAGATTTGCCTTCTGCTTTCCCGATACCTATGAGATCGGAATGTCCAATCTCGGCGTAAGAATTCTCTATGGCGTTCTGAACCGTGAAGAGGACGTATGGTGTGAGAGAGTCTATGACCCGTGGATCGATATGCAGGAGAAGATGCGGAAGCATCACATTCCTCTGACCGCATGCGAGAGCGGAGATCCTCTGACCGCATTTGATATGATCGGCTTTACCCTTCAGTACGAAATGAGCTACACCAATGTGCTGAATATGCTGGATCTTTCCGGGATTCCTCTGCGGAGCTCTGACCGTGATGACAGCATGCCGATCATCATCGGCGGCGGTCCCTGTGCGTATAATCCCGAGCCCGTAGCCGACTTTTTTGACCTCTTCAATATCGGAGAGGGAGAGGAAATGCTACCCGCACTCTGCCGTCTCTATATCCGTATGAAGGACGAGGGACGGTATACCAAGGAGGCATATCTGCACGAGGCGGCAAGAACCATTCCGGGTATCTACGTGCCTGCCTTCTATCAAGTCAGCTATCATGAGGACGGAACCATCAAGGAATATACACCTATCTATGACGATATTCCAAGGACGGTGCAAAAGCAGATCATCAAGGATATGGACACCTCCTACTTTCCCGAGCAGGTGGTCATGCCCTATATTGAAACGGTTCATGACCGCATCATGCTGGAGGTGTTCCGCGGATGCATCCGCGGATGCCGCTTCTGTCAGGCGGGCATTATCTATCGCCCCGTCCGTGAAAAATCTCCCGAGGTGTTGAACGAGCAGGCAAAGTGTCTGTTTGAATCTACGGGCTATGACGAGATCTCCTTGACCTCCTTGTCGATCAGCGATTATACCCACTTAGAGGAGCTGACCGACGAGCTTCTTGAATGGACCGATGAGAACATGGTCAGCCTGTCCCTGCCGTCCTTGCGTGTAGATAGCTTCAATAAGGAGCTGATGGATAAGATCGCCACCGTGCGCTCTTCTTCCTTGACCTTTGCTCCCGAGGCGGGAACCCAAAGACTTCGTGACGTCATCAACAAGAATGTCCGTGAGGATGATCTTCTTCGTGCCGTTCATGTGGCATTTGAGGCAGGGAAGAATACAGTAAAGCTTTATTTTATGTCGGGACTTCCCACCGAGACCTATAAGGATCTGAAGGGAATTGCCGATCTGGCGGCATTGGTCATTGATGAGTATTACCATTGCCCCAACCGCAACAAAACCAAAAAGCCCCAGGTGACCATCAGTGTGTCCTGCCTGATCCCCAAGCCCTTTACCCCCTTCCAGTGGGAGGCGCAGGATTCCTTGGAAACTCTGGCAGAAAAGCAGGCATATCTGGGTAGTCAGATCACCGACCGAAAGATCCGATATACCCACCACGATGCCAAGGTCAGCCGCATTGAGGCGGTGCTTGCCAGAGGAGACCGTCGACTGTCTGACTCGTTGGAGCTTGCTTGCAAGGAAGGCTTTATGTTCGACTCTTGGGATGAGTGCTTCGATTATGACCGATGGATCTCGGTGCTGGAGCGCTCGGGGATCGACCCCGCGTTCTATGCCAACCGCGCATATGGTCTGGATGAGGTCCTCCCCTGGGACATCATCGATTGCGGTGTAACAAAGGAATTTTTGAGACGGGAGCGCGATCGCGCTTACGCCGAGGCGACCACGCCCAACTGCCGTGAGAAGTGCAGCGGCTGCGGTGCCAATCGATTGGGAGGTGAGCGGTCATGCTGTCCGAAGGCAAAGCAATGAATAAGCTTGAGGAAAAAAAGAGACTTCGCTCCTTGCCCGTTTTAGAGCGTCCCTTGACGGTTCGTCTGAAATTCCGCAAGGTGGGATCTTTGCAATACATTTCTCATCTGGATCTGCAAAGAACCTTTATGAGAGTGCTGGTTCGTGCCTGCATTCCCGTTTGGTATACCAAGGGATTTAACCCTCATGCGAAGCTGGTGTTTTCCACTCCTCTGAGCGTGGGCGCGCAGAGCGAATATGAATTTTTAGATCTTCGGATCGACCGAGACATGGCACCCGAAGAGATCATGGAACGTCTCAATCGGGAATTGACCGAGGAGCTGTGCATCACCGAGGCATATTTGCCCACCTCGGATTTTTCCGAGATCGCGTGGGCTTCCTACGAATTGGAGATTGCTACCAAGACAGCGGACAGAGCATTGGCAGAGGCGGCAGAAAAGCTGCTGCAGACCTCTCCGTTGATCATGGTCAAGCGCACCAAGGCAGGTGAGAAGGAGATCGACATTGTCTCTATGATCCGAGAGATTCACGCGCGGTTTGATGAAGAAACCGGAACCGTCAAGCTCTCTGCGCTCTTAAAGGCGAATGTCGGGGAATTTCTGAATCCCGAGATGCTGGTGAGTGCCATGAAGGATTATTTGGATATCCTTGCGGGGGATCCCACGGAGGAGTGGTACTCCATTCTCCGTACGGCGATCTACAAGGAAGATATGACCCTGTTTCGGTAAGAAAGGACGGATAGACCATGAAACCCATAATGGGAATTCGTCGTCGCACGTGGGCAGAAATCTGCATGAATGCGATCGATGCGAATTTTAATGTCGTCAAGCAGGCGGTCGCTCCCTCGGTCAAGGTCTGCTGCGTGATCAAGGCAGACGGCTACGGCCACGGAGCGGTGACCTTGGCAAAACGGTATGAGGAGCTTTCTGCTGATTATTTTGCGGTATCCAATATCGAGGAAGCATTGGAGCTTCGTCGGGCGGGAATTACACGCCCGATCCTGATCCTTGGCTTTACTCCGTCGGAATGTGCTGATCTTCTGGCAAGGGAGAATCTGTCTCAATGCGTGTATTCCTATGAATACGGAAGGGCACTTGCCGAAAGGGCGGAACAGAGCGGGGCACAAGTGAAGATTCATATCAAACTGGACACGGGCATGGGTCGGATCGGATTCCGTGGAGAAAGGGAATGGAAGCAAGCGGAGGAGATCTGTTACTTGCCTTCGCTCTTACCCGAAGGAATATTTACCCATTTTGCCGTCGCTGACGAAAGCGAGGACGGCGATGTTTATACCGAGCGACAAGCCCGCCTGTTTGCCGAAGGAGTCGCCTATTTGGAGGGCAAAGGCATTCGGTTTGATGTTCGTCATTGCGCCAACAGCGCGGCGATCTTCGATCATCCGGAGTGCCACTTCGATATGGTTCGGGCAGGAATCGTTCTTTATGGATTTGCGCCTTCGGGAAAGATGCGAAATCTTCCCGAGCTCAAACCGGTTATGACACTGAAAACCGTGATCTCGCATATCAAAACCTTGAAAAAAGGAGAGACGGTCAGCTACGGAAGAACCTATACGGCAAATCAGCCCGTCAGAATCGCGACCGTTCCCATCGGATATGCCGACGGTTTTTCACGCCGTCTTGGAAACGGACGGTATTCTCTGAAGATAGGGGACCGTTACGCACCCATTGTCGGCAGAGTCTGTATGGATCAGCTGATGCTGGATGTGACCGAGCTTCCGTGTTCGGTTGGCGACACGGTGACCGTGTTCGGGGATGATTCCAAAGCATCCGCCGACGAAATGGCAAGGATCAACGAGACCATCAATTATGAGATCAGCTGTGATGTCGCCAAGCGTGTGCCGAGGATCTACCTTTGTGACGGTGATGTGGTCGGCATAATGGATAGCCTTGTTTCAAACGAAATAGAATAAACGGCGGGAGCAAGCCCCCGCCCTACAACGAGAAGAATTGCGACACCGTACCGTTCGGTGATCAATCGTTCTACGTAGGGCGGGGGCTTGCTCCCGCCGCATTGGTTATTTTTCTGGTAGATTCAGCAAAAGAACCCATGCAAGACCGTAGTAGCTGACTACGGCGGCAAGGTCGTTGATCGTTGTAATGAGAGGACCCGAGGCTACGGCAGGGTCGGTGCCCAAACGGTCCAGAAGCAAGGGGATTGCCGCACCCGTAAATCCCGAAATAATCATGGCAAACAGCATGGCAATTCCCACGCATCCCGCTACAGAAAGGATGAGCGAGAAGGAATAATCGGATAGGAGAGACAGATAACCGAGGACAATGCCAAAGGATATGAGTCCCAGCGCAAGACCGTTTAAGAAGGCAATTCGTGTTTCCTTAAATACGAGCCAAATGCGCATTTTTTCCGTATTGGGAGATTCGGTTCCCAGTCCGCGAACCGTTACTGCCAAGGACTGTGTACCTACGTTTCCCGCCATACCGAGAATCAAGGATTGAAAGGCAACCAGCATGGGAAGCTCTTCTACGACCCCCTCAAAAAATCCGACCACGGCAGAGACCGCCAATCCGAGAAAAAGTAGGATCACCAGCCAAGGAACTCTCTTTTTCATACTGGAGAATAGGGAATCCTTCCGTTCTTCTTCCGAACCGAGGGCTGCCAGCTTGGCATAATCGTCTGCCCGCTCTTCGTCGATCAGCTCCGCAAGATCATGGGCGGTGATGACCCCCAACAGGATGTCCTGCTCCGATAACACAGGGATGAGATCTTCGGAATACTCTCGCAGACGCTCCACGCATTCCGAGATAGGCTCCTTGTCATAGACACGGGGAAATGCCGTTGAAATCAGGGATTCCAGAGAATCGGTGCTTCTGGCAATGATCAGATCCTTCAGATCCAGGGTTCCGTAATAGCGCCCATCCTCTTCGGTAATAAAGAGAGTGGAAATATTGTCATTTTTTTCAGCCTCGGCGATCAGGGTGCGCATGGCATCCTTAATTGACAAATGACGGCCAATGACAATAAAATTGGTGCTCATACGGCTTCCGATCTCATCATCCTCATAAGAGCGGAGCAGCTCGAGATCCTCACGGATCTCCTCGTCCTCGATCCTTCCAAGAACTTCTTCCCGAAGCTCCTCGTCCATTTCATCAAGGATCTCCACGGCATCGTCGGCGTCCATCTGCTCAATCAGCTCAGCGGCTTCGTCGGCATCCAAGGTAGAGAGGTAGTCGCCCGCATCCTCCATGAAGGAAACAATGTCGGACATGACCTCAATTCCCAACGCCAGGGAAAGGCGCTCTGTTTGCTCTTCGTTCAGCTCCTCCAGAGCAGCGGCAATATCGTTGTGGTGATAATCTGCCAGCTTTTCTCGCAGAAGAGAAGGGTCGATCGTCTCTTGGATCAGTATAAGGATCTCGGCACGAGGATCTCTCGAAGCGGGATCAAACATTCTGTTTTCCATAAAAAAACTCCTTCCCATAAGGAAAGGAGAAAATCGCGACTGATGGCACGTTTGAATCAATGCCAAAAAGAGGTGACATCTAAGCACCTTTCCCTATGTAACGTATGAATTTGGTATAATCGAGGGTTATCACACGGATGATCGGTACTCATTGTATCACCTCCTACTTTATTCAGTATAGCACAGAAACAGAAAAAGAGCAAGAACTCTTAAAAAATCCTGCTCTTTTTGGTGACCCGCCGGAGACTCGAACTCCGGACCCCTTGATTAAAAGTCAAGTGCTCTACCGTCTGAGCTAGCGGGTCGTTGGGCGCTACCTTAATATCATATCACAATTCTCCGAATTTGTCAAGAAAATTATTCACAATATCTTAAACAAATATGCACAAAAAAACGTCCTGGCTTTTGTGACATCAAACGAAAGCTATCCCAGCTTTTCGATTTTTTCAACCAAAATATTGATGTTTTCGGGGATCAGCTCGGGGAGATCGTGGTGATCCGCATCCGATTCCTCAAAATCCTGACTTTTGATGGCACTGCGAAGCATACGTACGATCAGCTTATCAAAGCCCTTGAGCTTTTCGGGCTTTAATTCGCCGCCAAAGCAATGATAGCCGAGAGAGCAGTTTAAACGGCGGGGAAGCTGAATATCCACATATTCGTCAAACTGTCTGGGATAACCGCAGCAGAAAAAGACAGCACAGGGCATGGAGGACAGACTCTCCGTATGTGTCTTTACGTATTTCTTCAGTTGCTTGTTCATTTTTCCCATGCGAATGGGACTGCCAATGATGACGGCATCATATCCTTCGGGGGCGGGAAGTGCCTCCTCCGCGTTGACCAGAATGGGAGTATGATGAATCGAAAGCTTTTGCTTGAGCAGCTCGGCACATTCACGGGTCGAACCGCCGCGGGTTGCGTATAAAATCAGTAT
>JAFVRI010000058.1 GCA_017504335.1 Clostridia bacterium | reverse complement strand
TTTGTTTATGCTGTTTTCCATCCAACGAGGCCATCCTTCGGTAGGAGCCTCCTCATACTGATCTAAAATAGCATCAATACCTTCACTTCGCAATCTATTTGAAAACGCAAGTACTTTATCCGCAAAAGCAACAGTATCTTGCGAATAACTTATAAACACAATAGGATTTTCGTGTTGTTCCACCATGTCCACCTCCTATTTCTATTGATTTATTAAAATGGTAGTTCTTCATCCACATCAACAAACAATTCACCGTTCCCCCAAGGAATGATTTGTTTGGGTTTGCTCTTTTCTATGTTGTCAATAAACATAAGGGTTTCGGCAACAACTTTAACCGCATACTCCGCTTCCGCTTTTTTCAAAAGGGAATTGGGATGAGCAGCACTTTTGTTGTTTCGTAAGTCGTTGTATTTTGCAAAAATGTTTATTGTATTTCTTATCGCAACGACGCAAAACTCACTCTCGAAATAGTTTTCACGTTCGTACCATCCCTTTAATCTTGCAACAAGAGAATCAAGTGAATAATGGTCTCCCTTTTCGTCTGCGATAGCGATGTTATGCTTTTGGCAGATTTTCCGAATGTATTGGGTTGCAAATGTGTGAAGTCGATCTATGACCAATTCGGGTTTTCCAGCTTGAATATTTGTATCAATATCATTCAGTATTAACCCTAAATCAGCAGATTCCTGGGATGGAAGTGGAACTGCTGATGAAGAAGAAAGACGCTTGATTATTTCTTCGACTTGCCGATAGTCATATCCGTCTTCATCACTCCAATAGTCTGTACCCATTGCAAAACAAAAATAGTCAGACAAAGCAGAAAGAAGTTTGGCAACAGTCTGGGGATTACTATCATTCCAAATCTTCTCGACACACTTTTGTTGCGATAAATCTTTGTATGGCTTGTCTTTATATATATCTATACCACAAGATTCGAGAATTAGCTGTTGAGTAATGTTTTTATTGTAACTGCCTCTATCACTCCAAAACTTAAAAATATAGCCATCAGATATTCCGAATAGGCGGCAAATAGTTTGCTTTTCAATAAATGTCAATATCCCCACTTCTGCTTCACCTCCATTTTAAGGTAAACCAAGGCTCTTTCCAAACACAATTTGCTATATTCATTTTCCTTTATGCAACAACTGCCCGGAGCCCTTCTTTCAAAGGATTCCGGGCAGTTATAAGCCAGTTGCAATTATTCTCTTAAAAATGTTGCCATTTTGTTGCCACAAGTGGATTCAAAAGCTTGAAAATCATTGATATTACAGGCTTTTTTCGCCCTCTGAAATCACTCCCACTCGATCGTACCGGTAGGCTTAGGTGTCAGATCATAGAGGACTCTGTTGATTCCTTCTACCTCAGCGGTAATGCGAGCGGTGATCTTATGCAGGAGCGCATAGGGGATCTCCTCGATGGTAGCGCTCATGGCATCCTTGGTATTGACGGCGCGGATGATGGCGGGCCAGCCCTCGTAGCGGCTGTCGTCCTTCACACCCACGCTCTTCATGTCGGGCACTACGATGAAATACTGCCATACGGTCTCATTGAGTCCACTGTTGGCAAATTCCTCACGAAGGATCGCGTCTGCCTCGCGCAGGGCGTGGAGACGGTCACGGGTGATGGCACCCAGGCAACGGACACCCAGTCCGGGACCGGGGAACGGCTGACGGTAAACCATAGCATGAGGAAGTCCCAGTGCCTCACCGACCACACGAACCTCGTCCTTAAAGAGCAGCTTAATGGGCTCGACCAGCTCGAATTTCAGATCCTCGGGCAGACCTCCCACGTTGTGGTGTGACTTGACTGCCTTTTTGCCCTCAGCCTGCTTGATGCTTTCCAGAATATCGGGATAGATGGTTCCCTGCGCCAGGAAATCCACACCTTCCAGTTTTCTTGCCTCGTCGGCAAACACTTCGATAAATTCCTTACCAATGATCTTTCTCTTGGTTTCGGGGTCTGCCACGTCCTTAAGAAGATCCAGGAAACGGTCGGTAGCGTCAACGTAGATCAGGTTGGCGTCCAACTGATTCCTGAACACTTCCACCACGTTCTCGGACTCATTCTTCCGCATCAAGCCGTGATTGACGTGTACGCAAACCAGCTGCTTTCCGATCGCTTTAATCAAAAGAGCGGCAACCACGGAGGAATCGACTCCTCCCGACAAAGCCAACAGGACCTTGCGATCTCCCACTTGGGCGCGTACTGCCGCAACCTGCTCCGCGATGAACGCATCGGCAAGCGCTTTTGTTGTAATTCGTTTCATGGACTCGGGACGCTTATTGTTCTCCATACTCTGATCCTCCGATAAATACAGAATAAAATTCTTCCACGAAAATTATTTTACCACAAAATCAAAAAAACGGCAAGTATTTTTTTTCAACTTCCTGCCATTTTTTTCAATTTTTCTGTATTTTACAAATTCGTTTTTTTCATTTGGGCGAAAAATGTAAAATTTCACGGATTCTTATTTATGGTATTTGGTTCCCTTTGCAATATTGAAGCCCCGATAGACCGCCTCCAAAAGAAGCACGCGCATGAGCTGATGGGGAAAGGTCAACTTCGAGACGGACAGACACAAATGACAGGATTGCTTAACCGAATCGGAGAGTCCATAGGAGCTTCCTATGATAAAGCAGATCTCACTGTGTCTGTTGGAAATCTCCTCCAATGCCTCTGCCAGCTCCTCCGAGGATTTCTGTTTTCCTTCCACACACATGGCAATTCGGTAGGCTCTCGAGGGAATTTGCTTTTCGATGGCTACCGCTTCCTTATCCAAGGCGACTTTGATCTCGGCAGCGCTTGGATTCTCCGAGAGCTTTTCTTCCCTCAGCTGAACCATCTCAAATCGGCAAAAGGCACCGAGGCGCTTTTCATATTCCGCCGCAGCTTCTCGCAAATAGGCTTCCTTAAGCGTTCCAAGGGTTATAAATTTCACTCCGATCACGTTCGATCTCCTCCTTTGTCGGTACGATCAGCTCGGTTGGTGCGTCGGGGGCGGCAACGAGGATGCGGATCCCCGGATCGGAGATCGCCCGCTCGGTTTCCTCCAGCGCCAAGGACGGCTCGTTGTTTTCCTCGCTCAGGTGCGCCAACAGAAAGGCTCTGGTTCCCTTCTCTGCCAGCTCCGCGGAAAGCATCGCACTGTCATGATTGGACAGGTGTCCTCTTTTGGAGCGGATTCTCTGCTTCAGATCGTATGGGTACGGTCCGTTCATCAGCATATCCACGTCATGATTGGACTCCAATACCACTGCCTCGCATCCCAAAAGTCCCTGACGGATCTCCTCGGTTACATAGCCGATATCGGTAGCGACACCCACACGGTGAAAAAGTGCTTCACCCTCACATTCGATGCGATAGCCTACGCTCATACGGCTATCGTGGGGAGTCGGAAATGAGGTAACACGAAGCGGTCCCACCTCCACCGAGAAAAAAGGGGTATGACGCACCAGGCGATGGTGAATGGGAGAGTCCGGATAACGGTCATAGAGGGTTGCCGACTGCTCGGTCATGTGAATCGGAATCTCGTGCTTTTTGGACAGGATCTCCAAGGCGGACACATGATCGTGGTGATCGTGAGTAACAAAAATCGCACGGATCTCACTCACATCCGTGCCGATCGCCTTCAAGGCATTACACAAGGCACGGGCGCTCTTTCCTGCGTCAATCAGGATGGCGGTATCCGCCATCCTGATGTACACCGAATTTCCACCCGAGCCGGAATACAGGGTTACAATTCTACATGGATTCATTTTGATTCTCTCTTATGAAAACATCTCGCGAAAATAGGGCAACACGAACAGCTCGATCATATCATAGGCGAAGGTAACACCAAGAGCAATGATCGGCAGAAGCATCCATTTGGAGCGTCTCATCCGCTCCTTGCCATCGACAAGAAATGCCTCCTTCTCCTCTTCGCTCCATTCATCGGGCAGCATATCCTTGGTCAAATGACGTCGGGAAAAGCCTCGATTATAAATTACGTAAGCCAGAATAAACAAGGCGAACAAAACCATATACACGGTCAGAACAACGGGAAAGCCGGGCCGGGTCAGAAAGAATCGGTAAAACGTAAGAACCGCTACCGATAGGATCAAAACCGAAAGTCCCCAAAGAATGTTTTCGGTCCGTCTGCTCTTTTTGCTTGTCCGATCGCTTTTTTCCTGAGGGTCACGAATGCGCTTGAGCATACAAAGGAGACTCCGATCAAAGAATTCGAACCGCGCCTACGGGACGGATGCGAAGGACAATGCACTTGCTCTCTCCGAATACGCCGTCCATGATTGCACGGAAGCCCTCTACTGCCTCGGTAGGAACGAACGCCTGGATGGTTCCCGCAAATCCGCCGCCGTGAACACGCCATGCCGCCTTCTTATCGGACAGATATCCCTCGGCAAGGCAAAGTGCCAGGGAAAGTCCCTGCTCGGTCAGATTCTTAGAGGTATAGACATTCTGCAGATAGCAGAAGGAGGAGCGTCCAGAGGAGATCACCTCGGCGAAGAACGCATCCAGATCCCCCGCATTCAGGGCATCGGTCTGCTTCAGCACACGCTTGTTTTCATTCAGGAAGTGGAAGGCGCGAAGCACCGCTCTGTCGCCCACCTTTTCTCGCAACGCGGGAACCGCCGCCAGCAGCTCAGCCTCGTCAATCTCACGAAGAACAGCCTTGCCGAAGTGCGCGGCAACTGCCTTCATCTCCGCGGGAACAGATGCGTAATCATCGGTCAGATCGGCATGGTTTCCACCCGTGTTGACAATGCAGAGATTGTATCCCTTCGCACTCAGGTCAAAATCGACCTTGTTGATCACAGGTGCCTTGGGATCCTTGAAATCAATGGCAACGATACCGCCCACAGCACAAGCGACCTGATCCATCAGTCCGCAGGGCTTGCCGAAGAACTGATTCTCCGCATACTGCGCCAGCTTGGCGATCTCTACGTTATCCACCTTGCCGTCGTTGTACATGTAGTTCAGAATATTTCCAACCATATCCTCAAATGCGGCGGAGGACGAAAGTCCCGAGCCCTTGAGTACGTTAGAGGTCGTATAGGCATCAAATCCGCCAATGGCATATCCATCCTTGGTGAAGCCGGCACACATGCCCGCAATGATCGATTCGGAGGTACCGAACTTTTCATTCACGGGTGCGGTATAAGCGGAGAAATCCACTACATCCTCAGGAAAGCCCTCACTCTTGATCCGAATCACGTTGTCGTCTCTCTTGGAGGCAACCGCAATGATATCCAGATCGATAGAAGCGGCAACCACGCAACCGTGGTTGTGGTCGGTATGGTTACCCGAAAGCTCACTTCTTCCCGCTACCGAATACAAGCCGATTTCACGGTCCGCACCGTAAAGAGCGGAAAACTCATCGATTGCCTTCAAATAACGAGCGTTTTGCATCGATACGGCTTCTTTTCCGTAAACATACGTAAAGGTCTCTGAAAGACCTCCATCCATAATATACTTCTTCAACTGCGTTGCGTTCATACTTTGAACCTCCTTTTTTCTTTTTGCGATTTAACATTTCTATTATATCATGATTCCTCCAATCTCGCAAGTGTTGTTTGAAAAATCGACCAAAAAACACATAGAGGGCTTGCAATCT
>JAFVRI010000057.1 GCA_017504335.1 Clostridia bacterium | reverse complement strand
CGGCATCATTGAGACCGACATGACCGCGGGGGTCAAGGAAAAATACGACCGACTCATCGGAGAGGGGCTGGTTCCTCTGGGACGGTGGGGAACTCCCGAGGATATTGCGGGGGCTGTGGTGGCATTCTGTGACGGAACCTTGCGCTATGCCACGGGCGAATCCCTGATTTTGGACGGAGGTATGCACATCAGACGGCTATGATGAGAAAGACCTATCATACACTTATCGTCGGAACGGGTTGCGCAGGGTTTAATGCGGCGGACAAGCTCTATGATCTCGGCATCCGTGACATTGCCATCGTTACCGAGGGCAGATTCATGGGAACCTCTCGTAACACGGGAAGCGACAAGCAGACCTATTATAAGCTCTCGCTCTGCGGAGCGGAGGGAGACAGCATGCGCGAAATGGCGGATACGCTCTATTCGGGTGGCGGTGTCATGGGCGAGCATGCCCTTTGCGAGGCAGCCTATTCCACCCGATGCTTCATGCGTCTTTGCGAGCTGGGCGTCCCCTTTCCCACCAATGAATACGGAGAGTACGCGGGCTATAAGACCGACCACGATCCTCGTACCCGTGCCACCTCCTGCGGTCCCTTGACCTCCAAATATATGACCGAGGCGTTGGAGCGATCGGTGCTTTCCAAGGGGATCGAGATCCTTGATTTTCAACGGGTGATCCAAGTCCTTTGCGAAAAGGGAGCCGTCGTGGGTGTGGCAATGGCAAACACGGTCACGGGAGAGATCTCGGTGATCGGCTGCCAAAACGTCATTCTTTGCACGGGAGGTCCCGCGGGAATCTACCGAAACACCGTCTATCCCGAAAGTCAGCATGGCGCGACGGGTCTTGCCATTCAGGCGGGAGCGGCGCTCTCTAATATGGAGGAGTGGCAGTACGGCATTGCCAGCATAAAATTCCGTTGGAATCTGTCGGGAACCTATCAACAGGTCCTGCCTCGCTATCTCTCGGTGGATAAGGACGGCAACGAGCGGGAATTTTTATATGAAGCCTTAGGCAAGGAGTCCTTGGGACTGATCTTCCTGAAGGGCTACCAATGGCCCTTTGATACAAGAAAAACGAAGGGATCCTCACGGGTCGATCTGTTGGTGGCGGAAGAAATCAAAAAGGGCAATCGGGTCTATCTGGATTTCCTTCACAATCCCCGTGGATTGGAAGAGGGCTTCTCGGTTCTGCCCCGTGAGGCATACGACTATTTGGAGCGATCGGGTGCGCTCTTTGGCACACCCATTGAGCGGTTGCGGAAAATGAATGAGGGCGCCATCGAGCTGTATGCCGATCACGGCATCGACCTTGCCCGTGAGTCCTTGGAGATCGCCGTCTGCGCACAGCACTGCAACGGCGGTGTGGCGGTGGACGGAAACTGGCAGAGTGAGGTGAAGGGACTTTACGTTGCGGGAGAAGCGGCGGGAACCTTCGGAGTTTACCGACCCGGCGGAAGCGCTCTCAATTCCACGCAGGTGGGATCTCTTCGTGCGGCGGAGCATATCGCCAAAAAGGGAAGTGCCCCTTGCGCAATCCCGACGTTTTCCATGCCCGCCGTTACCTACGGCGGTTCCAATCTGTCGGAGATCCGCAAGGAGTTTCAAAACGAAATGAGCCGTGTGGCGGATTTTGATCGCTCCACCGAGGGCATGAAGCGGCTTTTTCAGGACGTGCGAGAGCTTTGCGAGCATTTCTTTGAACGGGCGGTGATCGGGGAGGTGACCGAAACCGCGGAGCTGTTCAAGCTTTACGATATGATATTGACCCAGCGCTCGGTGCTGTCGGCAATGATCTGTTCTGCCAAAGACTTGGGAACCCACGGTTCGGCATTCGTGGATCGAATGCCCGATCGTCACGGAGATATTCCGAGAAACACAAGAACCCTGACCCGTGGCGAGCAATCCGTCATAGCGCCGATCTCACCCATGCCCGACCCCGAGCTGTGGTTTGAAACGCTTCTGGCGAGAAAAAAGGAGGAAATGAAGCATGAATCGTAATTATACCTTAGGACTGGTATCGGTCTCCTTTCGTGATCGAGCTCCCAAGGAAATTCTTGATGCAATGAAGAAGGCGGGGCTTTCTCACATTGAGTGGGGAAGTGACGTACACGCTCCTTGCACAGACACCAAGTGCTTGCGTGAGCTTGCTACTCTGCAAGAGGAATACGGCATTTGCTGTTCCTCCTACGGAACCTATTTCAAATTCGGCAAGACTCCCATGGCGGAGCTTGCGGACTATATTGCCGCCGCCAAGATATTGGGCGCTCCCATTCTTCGCCTTTGGTGCGGAAGAAGGAGCGGTGCCGATATGACCGAGGAGGAGCGTGCGGAATTGCTGGCGGATTGCAAGGAGGCGGCAAGCCTTGCCGAAAAGGAGGGAGTCATTCTTTGCATGGAGTGCCACCAAAAGACCCTTACCGAAAGAATGGAGGACACCCTTTGGCTCATGGAGCAGGTAGCATCTCCCGCCTTTCGGATGTACTGGCAGCCCTTCCAACACAAGAGTATCGAGGAGAACCTTGCCTATGCCGAGGCGATCGCTCCCTATACCTACCACCTTCACGTGTTCCAATGGAAGGGTTCGGATAAGCTCCCCTTGCGTGAGGGGATCGGAGAGTGGCAGGGATATTTGAAGAAATTCACCACACCCCGTACCCTCCTTCTGGAATTTATGCCCGACGGACGGATCGAGACTCTGTCCGAGGAAGCCGATTCCTTGAGGACAATTGTAGGAGGAATGTCATGAAAGCCATCTTTTTGTGCGGAAAGCCCGAGCATATTCCCATGGTCTATGGGGAAGAAACGGTTTGCCGCATCCGTGAGCTTGCGGAGCTTGACGGGTGCGTGTATTCCAAAGAGGATCTTTTGCGGAACCCCGAAGCTTTCTCCGAGGTGGAATTCATCTTTTCCACTTGGGGGATGCCCACCCTTACCGAGAAAGAGATCCGTACCTATCTGCCCCGTCTCAAATGTCTCTTCTACGGAGCGGGCTCGGTGCAGAAATTTGCCCGTCCCTTTCTCAATTGCGGTGTCAAGGTCTTTTCCGCATGGGCGGCAAATGCCGTTCCCGTGGCGGAATTTGCCACGGCACAGATCATTCTTGCCAACAAGGGATATTTTCTGACCCATCGGCTCTATCACGCAAACGGACGGCAGGAGGCACACGTTGCCTTTGACAAGTGCCGCGGCAATTACGGCGAGACCGTGGGTATCATCGGTGCGGGCATGATCGGCAAGCTGGTCATTGAAATGCTCAAAGCCTACAGCCTGAACGTGATCGTGTTTGATCCCTTCCTGCCCGATGAAAAGGCAAGGGAGCTTGGCGTGGAGAAGTGTACCCTTGAGGAGCTGTTTGCCCGTGCCTTTACGATCTCCAATCATCTGGCGAATAACGAACAGACCAAGGGAATGCTCAACTATGACCTCTTTTCTCGCATGAGAGAATGCGGCGTGTTCATCAACACGGGCAGGGGAGCCCAGGTGGTGGAGGACGACTTGGTTCGTATCCTGCGGGAGCGTCCCGATCTGACCGCCCTTTTGGACGTGACCTACCCCGAGCCCCCCGAAGAAGGACATCCCTTCTATACGCTTCCCAACTGTCTCCTGACCCCCCACATTGCGGGAAGCGCAGGCGATGAGGTGGCACGCATGGGCGAGTATATGCTCCGTGAGTGTGAGGCATATCTGGAGGGCAGACCGATCAAGTACGAGGTGACCGAGCAGATGCTCGCCACCATGGCATAAGGAGAGCGGATATGAAAGAAAAGTACATCGACTTAATGGAAAAGGCTCTGTCGGCCTATTCCGACGAGCATATTTTGCGCTATTTCGATCAAGTGAAGGAAGAGGGCTTGACCGAGCACGGATTCCCGAGACTGACCTCTAACATCGGCATTCTGATCGCCTTTGGGCGGAGACGGGATCTGCTACCCATTTTCCTTGAAATGATGGATTTTTGTTGCGCATCGATCCCCAATCGGTTGGCTGCCAACGATTTTTCGGTTCGGGAGATCATCTCTTGCCTCTGCGAGGTGGAACGGGCAGGAGTGGTTCCCGAGGAACGGACGAAGAAATGGAGAGCCGATCTTGCTACCATTGATCCCACCAAAACCTACAATCGGTTTGTGACCACCGTGGATATTTATTATCGGAACTGGGTGTTGTTTACCGCGCTGAGTGAATTTTTCCGTCTGAAGGCGGGCATCGGCGGATCCGAGGAATTTTTAGAGCTGCAATTCCTTCAGCAGATGCAGTGGTTTGATGAAAACGGTATGTACGGAGACGATCACCATACCCAAAATCACCAGCCCATTCAGTACGATCTGGTGCCCAGAGGACTGTGCTGTGTGTTGCTCAACGAGGGCTATCGAGGCAAGAGCTACGAGGTGATTGACGAAAATCTGAAAAAGGCGGGGCTTCATACCCTTGCCATGCAATCCACCATCGGCGAGATGGCATTCGGCGGACGAAGCAACCAGTTTTTGCTCAATGAGGGCTGGCTGATCTGTGTATTGGAATTTGAAGCAAAGCGATACGCAAGAGAGGGCAATGCCGCCCTTGCCGCCAAATTCAAGGCGGCATCCGCAAGAGCTCTGTCTCTGACCGAGCAGTGGTTGAACCGTGCGCCCATCCGCCACGTGAAGAACCGCTTTCCTCTTGAGACAAAGTACGGTTGCGAGGGCTACGGATATTTCGACAAGTATATGATCACCGTGGCATCGCTGCTCTACTCGGCCTATACGGTCTGTGATGATTCCATTCCCTTTGAGCCGACCACCGACCGTGATTCCTCCGTCATGCGGACCACCGACGGATTTCACAAGCTTTTCTTAAAATGCGGTGGCTACGCCTTGGAATTTGATACCGATGCGGATCCGCATTATGATGCCAACGGCTTGGGACGGGTTCACCGTTCGGGTGCGCCTTCGGCGATCTGTCTGTCCTGTCCTTGTCCCGCCACCCCCAATTACACGGTGGACGTGGAAACGCCCTTCGCCTTTTCGCTTTGCTCTGCCGTCAAGCAGGACGGTGGATGGCTCTTTGGCGCCAATGAGGATTCTGCCTACGAAATTCTTACCACATCCAAAACGGAGTCCGAGGTCTCGGCCGAGCTTCTTTGTCGTTTCGCCAACGGTCAGGCGGTGAAGGAAGCCTATTCCGTGCGTGAGGACGGTGTTGCCGTGACGCTGTCGGGAGAAGGTACCGTCGGCTACGCTCTGCCTGCCTTCTGCTTCGACGGAACCGATTCCCCCGAGATTTCCGTGGATGAGCAATCTCTGACCGTTTCCTACGAGGGCAAGGTGTGCCGATACACCACCAACGGCAAGATCCTCAATCTCGGCAAGGTCGCCGCCAATCGCAACGGTCACTACCGCACCTTCCTCGCCCAAGGTGAGGATAACCTTTGGGTGAAGATCGAAATTGTGTGACACGAGGGGATGCGAAGGACGCGAGGGACGCGAGGGACGCGGGTCGCTTTTTAAAAAAAGCTCCGCAAAAACTTTCTTACAAAATATGGCTTGGGGGAACACAGACTCCTCGTCCTTATATAGGATGTAAGTGATTCTTTTTTCTCTAAGGTAGAAATCCGTCGGACCCTGCTGCGTCCCGACGGATTTCGTTTTATAACGGTGCGTCGAGGACGTCGCCCCGTTATAAATAAAATAAAAAAGAAGAAAACCGTCGGTGGCGTGCGACAGCAACGCAGTCCGACGGTTTTCAACCTCAGAGAAAAAACAATATTCTATTCGCCACACAACGATGAGAACAATGCAGAAGGGTCAAGTCATAACTTGTAATAAAAGTTTTGCGGAGCTTTTTCAAAAGCGACCCGCGTCTCCCGCGTCTCTCGCGTTCCCGCGTCTTTTATGTAGTCATCTTGGCGGATTCGCAGAATTCGCGGATGATGGCGGCTTCGCTGAAGTCCTCGCGGATGCCGCAGACCATTTGGTAATCCTCATGACCCTTGCCCGCCAAGAGAACGATGTCGTTCTTTTCCGCGTGGGCGAGAGCGTATTCGATCGCCTTTTTACGATCGGGGATCGCCATATAGGGGCAGGTGCCCGTGGTGAAGTAGGCGGCGATTTCGCTGATGATGGCGGAGGGGGCTTCGTTGTCGGGATTATCCGAGGTCAGAATACAGAAGTCGGCATCACGGGAAGCCACCAAGCCAAGCTCTGCGCGGCGGATACGGGTTCGTCCGCCCACCGAGCCGAAGAGGCAGATCAGTCGATTGGGCTCGTAGGTACGGAGGGCTTGCAGAGCCGCCTTCAGACTGACACCGTTGTGGGCATAGTCGATCACGGCGATTGCTCCCGAGGGAAGCTCGTAGGTCTCGAAGCGCCCCTTTACACGGATCTTTTTGAGAGAGGCGGCAACCTTTTTCGGGGGGATTCCCAAGCGGCGGCAGACCGCGATGGCGGTCATGGCATTGTACACGCTGAATTCACCGGGGAAGGAAACCGAAACGGGGAATACCTCATCTTCGATCTCGCAGGTGAATTGAACCCCAAGCTCTCCGGGATGACGGAAATAGGACAGATCCTTGGCATGAATATCCGAGGGCGTATGCAATGCCACGCTGGTACGCAGACAGCGATTGCCGTGAATGATCTCCTCGGCATATTCATCGTCGGCATTAAAGACGATATGCTCGGCACCGTAATCGGAGAAGAGGGATTGCTTGCAATACTTGTAATCGTTGAAGTCGGGATGCTCATACTCTCCGATGTGATCGGGAGAGAGGTTGGTAAAGACACAGGTATGGAAGCGGATTCCATGTACCCTTGCCATCTTTAGCGCTTGCGAGGAGACCTCCATGACCAAGGTTTTGACTCCTGCATCCAGCATTTTGCGCATATAGAAGTGCAGATCATAGCTTTCGGGCGTGGTATTCACCGTGGCAAAGAACTGATTTTGGAAGGTGATTCCGTTGGAGCCGATGTAGCCCGTGGGAATGCCGCAATCGTTGAGTGCCTGACAGATCATCAAAGACGAGGTGGTCTTGCCCTTGGTTCCCGTTACACCGATGATCGTCATCTCGTCCGCGGGATTGCCGAAAAAGGCGGCGGAAAGACGGGCAAGGGCGATGCGGGAATTTTTGGTTACGATCACAAACGCCTCATCGGGGAGCTTGGTAGGATGCTCCACCACAAAAATACGGCACTGGCGGTTGAATGCCGCCCAAGCGTAGTCATGGCCGTCGGTAAGGGAACCCGAAATGCAAACAAAGATGCTTCCGGGTATGACCTTTCTGGAGTCGAGGCAGAGCGCGCTCACCTCGGTATTGGCGGGGTCGATTCCCGAGCGATTGATGATCTCGGTATAGGGGATCGATTTCATAAGATCATGAAGCAGCATGGTCAGGTCCTTCCTTTTTACATCATGGAATGAATTTCTATTTTGTGCGAGAGGGTCGCGGCGAATCGGGTCAGAGAGGGGTCGAAGCCAACGGTTTCTCTGCCGCAGGAGCGGATGGCGCAAGCGGCAAGAACCTCCAGGGAATCGGTAAAGGAGCGATCGGTGGGAAGCATAGGCTTCAGAAGAGACAGCTCGGTGCAGCCCAATATCACGGTATCCGCGCCTTTTGCGAAGAGCGAGTCGGCAACCGCAAGGAGTCGGTCGATATGTGGGGGCATGCCCGACTTGATCTCTCCGTAAATAATGTGGGTAACGGTGGCCTGCTCCTCCTTTGTGGGGCTCAGGTATTCCATGCCGCGGGATTCCAATATGGAGCGGTAGGCACCTGAGGCGGCGGTTCCCTCCGTCGCAAGAACACCGATGCGGCGCATGCCGCAAAAGGCGCAGAAGTCAGCGGTCCGATCAATGATATTCAAAACGGGAACCGAGGAGACCTTGGCGATCTCACGGTAAAAATAATGGGCGGTATTACAGGGAATGACGATCCGATCGGCACCTGCCGCAATGAGTCGCTTGACCTCGGTCTGCATGACAGGGGACGGATTTTCCTTTGATTTACCCAGAATAAATGCGGTTCGGTCGGGAGTATCCGCACGGGAGGACAGGAGAAAGTTGATATGCTCCTGATCAGTGGCGGCAAGAGTGTGGTCGGTGAGCATCTCGCAGAAGCGGATTCCTGACATGGGACCGAGACCGCCGAGAATGCCGAGAATATGGGAGTTCATAGAATCCATCAAAGCCTTTCTTTCGGGATCATCGGGCACAGGGCAAAAGCCAGGTGTCCAGATCCTCGGGATCGATCAGAAAATAGGTGCTTTCCAAAGACGGCGCGCATGCCTCCAAGCGAGCCCGCTCAGAGGGAGAGGAGGGGATCAGAAGAAGCTGACAGCCCTCATAGCGTTCCGCGAGAGCCTCGAGCTGCTCGCAAAGCAGACGGGAGCTTCCCTCGGTCAGCGGGAAAAAGCCCGCGAAGGGATTCAAAGCCCCCAAGCATCCGCGATGCTCGGCGCATACGAGAGAGGAGAGCCCGTATCGGATAAACAGGTGGAGGGAAAGACGGTGGGCGGTGAGAGAATTTCCCAATATGACGGGAAGGATATCCTCCCGAAGGATCTGCTTGCACTCTTTTTCGGTCATATTCCGCTCCTGTTTTTCCTTCGTTTATAGGGAGAGCGAGCTACTTTTCGTCTCCGTAATTATATTGTAACATAAAAAGAAGAAAAAATAAATAGGAAAAAAGAGATTTTCCGTGAATATTTTTTTGAGGGCTTGCAAAATACAGAGAAATTGTTTATAATGAAAGAAAGCGAAACCATGCGAATAAGGAGGAAAGCTTCGTGAACCGAGAGGAGATCTGCCGACACTTTGCCAAAATGCCGACCGTAGAGACCGAACGCCTTCGTCTGCGCCCTATGCATATCAGCGATTCCGCGGATATGTACGATTATGCCAAGCGGAGGGATGTAACCGAATTTTTGCTTTGGTCCCCCCATCCGTCGGAGCAATACACGAGAGATTATCTGAGATACATCGAAAAGCGATATGCCATGGGAGAATTTTACGACTGGGCGGTGGTAGAGAAGGAAAGCGGAAGAATGATCGG
>JAFVRI010000056.1 GCA_017504335.1 Clostridia bacterium | reverse complement strand
ATCATGAGATCCTCCTCACCGTCCACAGCGGCGATACCGGCCAAAAGACCTGTTTTTTCAGTGATATTATGGCAACGGACACCGAATCCGCCACGGTTGGCCATGGTGCGGAAATCCTCGAAGGGAGAGCGCTTACCAAAGCCACGCTCGGTGATGGTCACCAAGTGCTTTTCGTTATCCACCACAACGGCGCCCACCACGCGGTCACGGCCGCCGTCACCCTCGCGGAGAGCAATACCGCGGACACCGCGGGCGGTACGTCCCATCGGGCGAACATTCGCCTCGGTATAACGAACGGCACAGCCGTTGTGAGTCGCCAAAACAATATCACACTCACCGTGGGTATGCATCACGAATACCAGCTCATCGTCCTCATCCAGGCGCAGAGCGATCTTACCGCCCTTCCGCTGATATTCGTACTCGGTCAGAAGCGTACGCTTGATAATACCGTTCTTGGTCACCATGGTCAGGTATTCGCCCTCATTGAAGCCCTCTATACTGATCATTGCTGTGATCTTTTCCTCGGGCAGAAGCTCCAATACGTTGACAATATTGGTTCCCTTTGCTGTACGGGACGACTCGGGGATCTGGTATGCCTTACGAGTATGCACCTTACCCTTATTGGTAAACATCATCAGATAGGAATGGCTGTGAACCGCCATTACTCTTTCGATAAAGTCATCTTCCTTGGTGGACATACCGATCACACCCTTGCCGCCACGTCTTTGAGCGGAGTAGGTATCCGCAGGAAGTCTCTTGATATAACCCGCATGGGTCATGGTAATGACACAGTTGTGCTTTTCGATCAGGTCCTCCAGATCGATATCATCATCTGCCGCAACGATATCGGTCCGTCTTGCGTCGGCATACTTTCTCTTGATCTCACCCATCTCATCCTTGATGATCTGCGCGATCTTGCCCTCGTCTGCCAAAATACCCTCCAGCTCAATGATGAGCGCGTGCAATCTTGCCAGCTCTTCCTCGATCTTATCGCGTTCCATGCCGGTCAGCTTGCCAAGGGTCATTTCCACAATAGCCTGTGCCTGCGCGTCGGAAAGCTGACGTACGTTGCCCAGCTCGTTCTCGTAGCCATCCTTGTAGGATACCGTGAAGAACTCCGCCATCAACCGCTCCTTCGCCTCGGGAATCGAGCGGGAGGTCTTCATGATCTCCACGATGCGGTCAATGTTGTCAATGGCAATGTGATAGCCCTCAAAAATATGCGCTCTCGCCTTTGCCTTTTCCAGCTCAAACTTGGTACGGCGATAGATCACTGACTTCTGGTGGTCGATATACACATCAAGAATCTGCGGAAGCGAAAGAATCTTCGGCTCATTGTTGACCAATGCCAGCATATTGACGGCACAGGTATCCTCCATTTGGGAGTATTTATAAAGCTGATTTAGAATGACCTGACCGTTGGCATCTCTTCGATACTCAATGACGATCCGCATACCGTCTCTGCCCGACTCGTCACGCAGATCGGTAATTCCCTCTACTCTCTTTTCTCTTGCCAGAGTGGCAATTGCCTCGCAAAGAGTGCTCTTATTTACCTGATAGGGGATCTCGGTCACAATAATGCGATGCTTCTCCTCTTCCACGGTCGCCTTGGCGCGAACCTTGATGTGACCCTTACCCGTGGTATATGCCTGAATAATGCCATTGATACCGTAGATGGTTGCCGACGTGGGGAAGTCGGGACCCTTGATGTATTCCATCAGGTCCGCGATCTCGCACTCGGGATTATCCATACGGTAAATGGTGGCATCAATCACCTCTCCCAGATTATGAGGAGGAATGTTGGTTGCCATGCCGACCGCAATACCCACCGATCCGTTCACCAACAGGTTGGGGAAACGGGAAGGAAGCACACGGGGCTCCTTCAGTCGGTTATCGAAGTTGGGCATGAAATCAACCACGTCCTTCTCGATGTCGCTCATAAGCTCATCGGCGATCTTCGACATTCTCGCCTCGGTATAACGGTAAGCAGCCGCGCCGTCTCCGTCCACCGAACCAAAGTTTCCGTGTCCCTCGACCAAGGGATAACGAAGCGAAAAGTCCTGCGCCATACGTACCATGGTATCGTATACGGCAGAGTCTCCGTGAGGATGATAGCGACCCAGTACATTACCGACCGTCGTTGCCGACTTGCGGAAGGGCTTATCGTAGGTCAGATGATCCTCGTACATGGCGTACATGATACGGCGCTGACCGGGCTTCATACCGTCGCGCACATCGGGAAGCGCACGGGCGGCAATGACCGACATGGAATATTCGATGAAGGATTTTTTGACCTCCTTCTCCATTTCCACATCTACGATCTTTTGATCCTTAAATTCTATATTTTCCTTTTCTTTTTCCAATTTTCTTTACCTGCCTGTCTTTATTTTACGTCGGCTTTGAGTGCCAGAGTCGCCAATTTCTTTGCAATAGCGACCTCTTCCTCGGAAATCGGCTCGTCAAAATCACGGAATGTGTTCTCTTCGATCCCGTTTCCGATCATCGTTCCGTAAAAGAGCAATCCGAGAAGATACCGTCCAAAGCCGAAGGACATGTGGTAGCTGTCACGGTAAATGGGAAGTCCACCCATCTCGGTTGCCAGACTGATCGCCTTACCGCCCGGAATGATTCCCACTGCACCGATCTCTTTCTGTGCCTTTCCGTAGGCATCATGAAGTGCGCGGAACATGTCTTCGTGAGTAGCAAACTCTGTGGAAGCAAGCTTTTGAGAGCCTTCCTCATACCCCCAAGTCTCAAACATCATCAACTTTGCCTTGGGGCACATGGTCCTTACATAATCGGAAAGGGCATGCAAATAGGGAGTGTAGGTATCGTAATCAGCCCCTTGAAGGCTTTGTTGCTGAAGGGTAACATAATCCCAATCATCCAACAACAATGCTTCCTTGAGGGAAACCCTAATTCCTGTTTTGATCATCCCGTTTATTTCAAAAGTATACTCACGATTTTCACTCATCATGTTACGGTAATGCCTTGCCAGATCACATCCTCCGATATAAAGATTTACAATCTTCACCTCTTTTCCGTCCGCACGGGAAATTCCCCATACGTAACGGGATGCATCCTGGGAAAAGCTATTTCCGATACAAAGTATTTTTTTCATATTATGCACTCTTTCTGTGAATCAACTTAAATATCCAGATTTTCCGCAAATTTCGCGTTTTGCTCAATGAATACGCGGCGAGGCTCTACCTTATCTCCCATCAAAAGCGAGAACATTTCATCGCATGCGATGGCATCCTCGGTAGTCACCTTCAGAAGGGTTCTCTTTTCGGGATCCATGGTAGTTTCCCAAAGCTGCTCGGCATCCATCTCACCAAGACCCTTATAGCGGTCGGCTTCTACGTTGGTTCCGCCAAGCTCTGCAATATACTTATCTCTCTCCGCATCGGAGAAAGCATAGTATTCCTTGGATTTACCCGTTCTCTTATACACACGGTAAAGAGGCGGCTGCGCTAAATAAATGTGACCGTCATCGATCAGCTGTCTCATATGGCGGAAGAAGAAGGTCAAAAGCAGGATTCGGATATGGGATCCGTCCACGTCCGCATCCGCCATAATAATGATCTTGCCGTATCTCAGCTTGGAGATATCAAAATCTTCACCGATTCCGCATCCAAGTGCCTGAATGATCGGGATCAGGGATTGGTTTCCGTATACCTTATCCAAACGGCTCTTTTCTACGTTCAACACCTTACCGCGCAGGGGAAGGATCGCCTGAAAGCGGGAATTTCTTCCCTGCGTAGCAGAACCGCCTGCGGAGTCTCCCTCTACCAGATAAAGCTCTGTCAGCTCCGCGTTTCTCTCATTACAGTCACGAAGCTTGCCGGGAAGAGAGGATCCCTCAAGAAGTCCCTTTCTTCGGGTCATCTCCCTTGCCTTTCTCGCTGCCTCACGGGCACGGGATGCGGCAAGTGCCTTATCCAGAATGGCACGGGCGGAAGCGGGATTTTCTTCGAAATATTCCGCAAGCTTTACGGTAATCGTATTTTCCACCAAGGTACGGATCTCGGAGTTTCCGAGCTTTGCCTTGGTTTGGCTCTCAAACTGCGCATCCTCCAGCTTCACGCTAACGATGGCGCAAAGACCCTCGCGCACGTCTTCACCCGAAAGATTCTTATCGCTATCCTTTAAGATCTTGGCTTTTCTGGCATAATCGTTCAGTACCTTGGTCAGACCCGACTTGAATCCGGTCTCGTGAGTACCGCCCTCGATGGTGTGCATATTGTTGGCAAAGGTCATTAAGACCTCGTTATAGGTATCGTTGTACTGAATGGCGATCTCGGCAACGCTGGATCCCTTTTCTCCCCGCATATAGATCACGTCGGGATGGATCAGCTCGCAATGCCGTTGCTCATTCAGATAGCTGACAAAGTTTTTAATACCACCCTCGAACTGGTATTCGTTTTCAATCACCTCTTCGCCCCGCTCGTCACGAAGAACAATACGGATTCCTCCGTTCAGAAATGCCTGCTCCCGCATACGGTTGGCGAGGATCTCATAATCAAATACCGTTTCCTCAAAAATAGTAGGATCGGGCTTGAAGGTAACACGAACACCGTGCGGCCGTTCGGGATTTTCTCCCTCATCACGGAAGGGTCTGGCAACCTTTCCTCTTTCAAAACGTTCGGTATATCTGCGTCCCTCGTAGCAATCGTCCAGCTCGACCCACTCAGACAGAGCATTCACAACCGACGCACCTACTCCGTGCAATCCGCCGGCGATCTTGTATCCGCCACCGCCAAATTTTCCGCCCGCATGAAGAATGGTATATACTACCTCGGGCGTGGGAATTCCCTGCTTCGGATGGATTGCCGAGGGAATGCCGCGTCCGTTATCCTCTACAGTAATACTGTCACCGGGATTGATGGTTACCACGATCCTATCGCAATAACCTGCCAGTGCCTCGTCGATGGAGTTATCCACAATCTCATATACCAGATGATGCAGACCGCGGATCGAAGTGGTTCCGATATACATACCGGGACGCTTTCTGACCGCTTCCAATCCTTCTAATACTTGTATTTGATTTTCATTATACGTCTGCGTGGTATTGTTTTCCATTCCGTTTCCTTCCCTTTCGATCCTATTTGGTTCTCTTACGTAATCGCCTGATTCATTCTTCCCCGCAACGCCGACGAGGACAGTGGCGAAAAGCAAATTTTATAAAGTCCGTTTTCCTCAAACAAAATAAAGGACTTTGGAATATCCACCGCGGCGATTTCCACAAGAAGCTGCTTTTCCTTGTTCTTGAGAAATTGCTTGGTAACAGAGGATGTGGTCGTATGATCCATATCAAAAATTCCGATCACATCTCTCACTCGAATCATTTTGTGATTGCCTACATGTAAATACATTTATCCGATCTCCGAATACGTTCCGTTCTGAACGAGGATTCTCCTTACCTCGTCCTCTCCCTTCATCAGATCGGGATCACATCCGGTGAGGATCACCTGCTTGCCCCGAATTCGATGAAGCAAATATTCTCTTCGCTCGGAATCCAATTCCGACAGTACATCGTCCAAAAGAAACACAGGATAATCTCCGTATTCCTCCCGACAGATCTCCCCCTCTGCCAGCTTCATGGCAAGAGCTAAGGATCTTTGTTGCCCTTGAGAGCCGTAAATTCTCGCTCTGTGTCCATTCAAATCAATGGTCAGATCATCCTTATGAATTCCCCATAAGGTCGCTCCCACGGCGATTTCCCGGTCATGCGCGCTCATCAGAAGCTCAAAATATTTTTTTCGAGTTTTCTCCTTGTCGGCATATTCCGATTCCTTCTGTCCCGAGGATCCCGCATAGGTCACCTTAGGGATTTCACGCTCTCCGGTCATTTCCGAAAAGCTCTCTCCGATAAACCGTCTTGCCCGAAGGATATATTCATACCGCATCACCGACAGCTCCGCGGCTGCCACCGACAGCTGCTCACTCCACAGCTCGATGGTTGCATCAAATGCTCTGCGGTCGGTCACAGCGTTGCGCAACAGCGCGTTTCTTTGCTTGAGGATATGATTGTATTTCTGAAGGGCGTGAATATACAGCGGTCGAATCCGACCGATTGCCATATCCAGATAGGAGCGACGCTCCTGAGGACTGCTTTTAATGAGGGACAAATGCTCGGGATGAAAGAGGACCGCCCGAAAGCTTCCCACAATGTCCGAAAGTTTATCGACCCGATTTCCGTTCTTCTCAACCTGACGGAGCTTTTCCCGATATACTCTTACATCAATCCTCTGATCCCGTTTTCGGTCTCGGTAGAAGAGAGAAATTTCCGCCTGCTTTTCTCCGAAGCGAATCATTTCCGTGGTTTTTGCGCCCCGAAAGCTTCTTCCCATAGACGGATAAAAGATAGCCTCCAGCAGATTGGTTTTTCCCTGCGCGTTGGCTCCTGCCAGAATGTTCACACCCTCGGAAAACTCTACCTCTGCCCGTTCGATATTTCGAAAATTTTCTACTTCAATTTTTTTGCAGTACATGATCCCGAGGAATTAGTCCTTCATACGGATAGGAAGCAGCATAAAGATCTCTTCCTCATCCATTGCTTCTCCGTTTTTCTTGCTTTCATAGCAACGGAGAGGCTCAATGTTCATCGTTGTCCAAGGAGAAGACAGGGAGAGGACCAGCTCTTCCTCACTGCAGGAACGAAGACTGTCGATCAGGAAACGGTTATTAAAGGCTATGAGAATATCCTCGCCGTCCTTTTTCATACCAACCTCGTCGTAAATGCTTCCTGCCGAGGAAACCGCGGTGATCTTCAAAAGCTCCTCCGAGAAGTCGAGCTTTACATGGCAACGAACACTGTGAGCGATCTTTTCTTCGGTAACCAGTGCCGCTCTTTCCAATGCGGAAATCAGCTCTGCGCGATTAATTCTTACGTGGATCTTATGATCCGCCATAATAATACGGTTATAATCGATATATTCTCCGTCGATCAGGCGGGAGAAGAAGGTGATCTCTCCAATGACAAATACGATGTGCTTTCTGGTCACATAGATCTGCATCAATGCATCTTCATCGTCCGAAATCAGCTTGTTCAGCTCGTTCATGGTCTTGCAGGGCACGATAAAGGAATACTCGAGATGGGCATTTCCGTTGGTGTTCTTATTGACCAATTCGGTCTTTGCCTGACATTTTGCCAGCTTAGAGCTATCGCAGGATACCATCAGAATCGTATCATCACTAATCTTAAAGAAGGTACCGTTCAGAACCACTCTGGTATCCTTCACACCCATGGCAAAGGAGACCTGGTTCATCATCTTCTTTACAACCGCCTGACCGATGATAAAGCTACGGTCACTGCAAAGATCGGGGATCGACGGAAAGTCACTTCCCGCAAGTGCGCTCATCTTATGAGACGAACGTCCGCTGAAGATACATGCAACCATCTTGTTATCCACGGTTAACGTAACCTCATCACCCGCCATGACGCGGATGGTCTGAATAAACTTCTGCGCATTGATAATATAAGATCCCTCTTCAATGACCTGCGCCTCAACGGTAAGACGAATTCCCTTATCCATATCAAAGGTAGTCATCACACAGGTATCAGGATACTTTGCTTCGATCAGAATTCCCTCAACAGCGGGAATGGTGGGGTTAGAAGCCACAGCGTACATCAAAGGAGAAACAGCGGCGCAGACAGCGGCACGGTTAAAAATAATTTTCATAAAATGCTCCTTTCAACAATCCGATCGATTGTCTTTTT
>JAFVRI010000055.1 GCA_017504335.1 Clostridia bacterium | reverse complement strand
TGTTCCGCCACAACCGTATGATCGATTGCAACGCCATGGGTGCAGAGCCCGGATTCATTCAGATCGGCGTATCGGGATTTGACAATTCCGATGCCCCGCTCATTCACGAATATATAGAAATTTCGGACAATGAATTTTACGGCATTGACAGCTACGCCGTCAACGCAGGCGGTGTGAAGAACTTAATCATCAAGGACAACAGAGGGGAGCAAGACAAACCGCTGCCTATGAAAATCGAAGCCACAGATCAATAAAGAAAAACGGCGGGAGCAAGCTCCCGCCGTTTTATATTTTATGATTGGTTCCGTATTTCAAAGATTTGAAGCAAGCCGTTCCCTTCTCTTTTTGGAGCGCCAGATGTAGAGATATACGAGAATAGCGATAAGCGGGAACAACATTCCCACAAGGACGCCGCATTTCATGCCGAGCTGTTCTCCCGACAGTCCCAGTTTGGCTGCAAGCTCCCATGCTGCGGGATTCGCCGCAACGCCATCTGTGATCACCCCCACCAACTGAGGGCCCACCGATGCGCCAAGGTCTCCGCCTGCCGCCATCATGGCATAAATGAACACACCGCCCGTTGGAACACGGTCAGCCGCTACAATGAGGCTTCCCGGCCAAAGCATTGCCGTAAAGAGACCCGTCATACCGCAGGCGATCAATCCGAGGATCGGGATCCCCGACAGCGCCGCGGTTCCGTAGCATACCGTTGCGCCGATGGCGCTGAGGAACAGCACTCGTTCAATCTGCTTGCCTTTCTTAGCGTACATGGTTCGTCCAAGGCCAAGCATAAAGCCAAACAAAGCGACACCGAATACGTCTCCCCATACCTTAGGAATTCCCATTGCCTCCTCCAGGTAGCCCGAGCACCATTGCGCCATGGTGCATTCCGAAGCGCCACCCAAGAAGATCGCAAACACGCAGAGCCAAAGGGCGGGCTTTTTCAGCAGCGCAAGAACGCCCGACGCTTTCTCGGGAGTATCCATCTTCGGGAGCTTCGCTCCGCCAAACAGAATGGCGGAAGAAAGCGGGATCAGCAAAAAGCAGAGCGCAAGGATCTGCCAGAATCGCGCGCCGAATATGAGCAAGAACAGAGTGGCAAACAGAATGTCGCCCACCACGCCCCATGCGTAGATCGAATGAAGCTTACTCATATCCCGCTCGGGGTTGTCGCTGGGCAATGCCGCGATCACGGGGCTGATCAGTACCTCGCAAAAGCCGCTTGCCGCGGAGAAGATCACGGTTCCGATCACAAGCCCCACATAGACCTGCGTGGGAAACAGGATCGGTGCCAGCGCATACAACACAAGCCCGCCGATGGTGAGATAAGGGGTCAGCTTCACTGCCAATGGAATATTGAACTTATGGGAGAAGAAGGAAAAGATCAGATCTACCGTCAACTGGGTGACAAAATTGATCAGAACCAAAAGTCCCAACAAGGAATAAGAAATTCCGTATAGATTGCGAAAGGTCAAGAACAGAAGCGGAGAAAGGTTTCCCACCACCGCCATGGAAATGTTGGAGGTATAGCAAGCCCACTTGACCCGTTTGTCATTGCGATTCATGGTGCTTGTTTAGTCCCTTTCTATGAATGTCTCCACCGTTCCCTGATTCAGGATCAGGGGCATTTCGGGTGCATTGCGGAAGTGTTGGGTCACGTTGGAAAGGATCAGCTTTTCGATCCGAACGTTTTCATCGATCTGCACGGTATGCGCCTCGGTCACGGTCTCCTCGTCACGGTGCACGTTGGCAATGGAAACGGTTCCGCAGGTCACACCCTTGGCAAACCAAATGATCGGATAGTGCTGCACACAACGGTCATGGGTTCCCACACGGCCAAAGCGGTCGATGCCCTCCACAAATTTCCGATCCACGGGCGGATCCTGAGGGGGCGTTGTACAGTACACGCCATTGATGTCGATCTGATCCATCCATACGGGAGCACCCTCTACGATATTGTGATGGGTAAAGGAGATTCCGTAGCAACGGTAGGTACCGAACACATTGGTAATCTTGATGTTTCGCATACGGCTTCCGCAGGAAAGGAGACGCACGGCGGTATATCCGTTATCGGCATAAAGTCCGTCCACCTCTACGTTCTCAATATTGCCCTGGCTGACCGTTCTTCCCGTTCCGTCATCATAATAATCGTCGCAGTTCAGCGCCACCAGGTCATCGTTGGTCGCTCCCTTGATATTGCGGATCATTCCGTTTCTTGCCCACCCTTGCACGTGTACGCCGTCCATGCTGCGCTCGTACATATTATAATCGAAGGTAATATTCTCCACGGTAAAGCGGTCGGCACACAGAATCTGTACAGCATAGCGGGAGGGATCCTTGAACGTAACATCTCGCACGGTCAGATCCTCTACGTTCTCAAAGCGAAGGATCACGCCGAAGAAATAGGGCTTCCCTTCGGGCTTGGTATCGGAATGTTGGGCAACGTTGTTTCCGTCCCACGTACCGCCTTCCACCGAAATGCGGTGATTGACTCCGCCTCCCGCCTGATAGGAGTTTTTCATCATAATACAGTCGGAATTGTCCGCCAGACGGATCACGGTGTTGTATGACAAAACGAGGTGGGTATTGTCACCGATCACCAGCGTTTCGTCGATGGTATAAACGCCATCGGGGATATGGATCTCTCCTCCCCGATCCAAGAGGCTTTGAAGCATTTGATAGTCTTTGGTTGCCATATTCTTTCTCCTTTTTCTTAAATCTGTCGGTTCACAATGCCGGTATCAATCGAGCTTCCCTTGGTAATGGGACCGTTCAACTGGACCTCTCGCCACTTATTTTCAAAGGCGATGATTGCCGCGTCGGGAAGCTTGGGCTCGGCTTTGCCGAAATAACGGTCAGCCACCTTGTCGGCGTATTCCGCCTGCAGGGTAACCAATTCCGCAGGTGCATCACTCATCGCGTAGGCGCGCATTGCCACACCGATGCCATGAGTGATTCTCTGCATCATGGGATAATAATACTTCAAAAGAAATTGGGCGTAGGATACCAAACGCAGACCTCCGTAGCAGCGATAATGTCTCTCATATTCGTCGCCCGTTGCCTCCACGGCAACAGAAAGACCCTGCTTCACGGCATCTACGATGGCGTCATTCTCGTTGGCGGTTGCGAAGCAGATCGTAAACTGGTGGGGGAACACCTCGGATCTTTCCATACCGTGTACGTCGCTGGATCCAACGACGGGAATGTTCAAGCCCTTTGACCGAAGCTCAGACCAAAGAACCACGGAACGGTTGTTTCCGTCTCGCTTCATGCCGCCGATCAGCTCATAGGCATCAAACAGACCGCTCATCAAGAGGATCTCGGCAAATTCATCCCTTACGTTATAAAGACGGGATTTTCCCGGTCTCCAATAGGGATGGGGGAAGATGGCAATGCCGCCCGCCTTATGGATCTCATCGGTTGCCCACATTGCCTTGGCGTACCGATCACGGTACTGCTCGGGAATATGGGCGGGAACTCTCGTTTGGTAATCGGCAATTTCCCGCTCATAATTCTCTCGGTCGTGAACGTAGCGATCCGTTACACTTCTCTTTCCGCCCACGTGAACAATGTGAATCACACTTCCGGGGCAATGCACCTCCTCACCGAACACACGGGTAAATCCGGTGTGGAGTCCCGCGTAGGTCTCGTCGATCTCCCCTCCCGAATGATAACGGTTGTGGTCGGTCAGGGCATAAAAATCGTAGCCCTGCTCTCTGTAATGTCCTGCCTCAGCGGAGGGGTCTCTCTTACCGTCCGAGCGATAGCTGTGGGAATGGAAGTCGCCCTTCAAGGGATTCAGCTGATACAGATCCTCATAAAGCGAATAGACGTGAAGCTCCGCCAAAACCTTTTCTCCATATTGAAGAATTAAAAGATACTCCTGCTCATCCGCAAAGGTATGGTCAAAGCGAAGCACTCCGTCCTTGGCAATCAAAGAAAGAGTCTCATGAGTAGAAACCTGATAATAGCTATCGTCATTGTTCATTCCGATCACAGTCAGGACATATTCCTCACCCTCAAAGAACAGGAATGCCTTTTCGGTGGGAACCACTGTCATGGCGGTGGATTTGTCCGCGGGAACAACAGCGGGATAAATTTCGTAATTTCTCGGTATGGGAAGCATGATTTTCTCTCCTTTTCCTTTACTAGCACTATTATATCACAAATAAAAAATTTAGCAAGTTTTTTGACAAAAAAATACAGGGCAAGATTGCATCCTGCCCTGTATTTTTTCGGCTTGTCAGATCTTTTCCTTAACCTTGGAAGCCTTACCGACTCTGTCACGCAGATAGTAGAGCTTTGCTCTTCTGACCTTACCCTGACGGATCAGATCAACCTTTACTACGTTGGGAGAGTGGATGGGGAAAGTCTTCTCGATTCCGCAACCGTAGGAAACACGTCTTACGGTGAAGGTCTCGGAAATTCCGCCGCCGTGCTTTGCGATCACGGTACCCTCAAACATCTGGATTCTCTCGCGGTTACCCTCCTTGATTCTGTTGTGAATGCGGATGGTATCACCGACATTGACGACCGGGATTTCGGTCTTGAGCTGCTCGTTTGTAAAAGCCTGAAGTAAGTTCATGTTCAGTCCTCCTTAAAGATCCGGGCATTCATGCAGAGCGACGCAGCGGACTACCCTTCTATTTTCGTTAAATACGCCTTTCGGCACACAACGCATTATATTATATCATAATAAAAATGGTTTTGCAAGTCTTTTTTTAAAATTTTTTATAATTTTTGAGAGTTTTTTCTATTTCCCAAAAAGGATCTCAAAACTCCCACCAGAGAACGGACAATTCCCCGCCCATTGAACACAAGCAGAAATCCGAGCAACAGAAGCTCTGCCGCCCACCAATAACGAACTGCCGAAATCATGATGACTGCCTGGACTGCCAAAACCATGCCGTTTATGATCAAGCGAGGGGTATGAAGAGAAAATTTCAGATAATTTCTCGTATCCACCGCGCGGATCACGTAAACTGTCAAATAGCTGATCAAGGTCGCTACTGCGGCTCCCATGGCACCATGCTTGGGGATCATGACAAAATTCAGGATCACATTCACAATGGCTCCCGACATAGCAGTCAGCATAGACATCAGACTCTTCTTTTCCAGAAAATACACACTTCCGAGGAAGGATACCAATGTCGAAAATAACGTGGCGATCACCAACACAGGAACAAACTCCCAAGAGGCAAAGTAGCTTCTGTCCAAAAGAATGGAGGTAAACACCTTGGCTCCAACAATCAGAAGCGAAGAGCCCATGACCATGATACTCATGAAATTCACGTAGACACTTCCGAAGAAATCGGATCGTTCCTCATCACTCGCATCCTTCACCGTGGAAAAATGCCATGCCTCGATGAAAACACCGCTGACCAAAGACAGAAGCGTGGGCAGCTTATATGCCGCCGCATACAGTCCGTTCTCCGCCGTTCCGCAATAGGCAGACACGATATATCGGTCTGAAGCAGCCGTGATCAGCCACATCATGGTGGTCGGAATATATGGAATGCTGAATCGAAGCATTGCTCTCGCGGTTTTTCCCGTAACGGAAGAAATCGAAAATTCTCGCCAGAGCTTCGCCACAAAAAAGAGGATCACCACCATCACGGAGTCCGCAATGACCACCGACAGCACGTAACCGAGGCTTCCCAGATCGAACACGATCAGGAACAGCACATTCAAAAGAATGGTCAGCACGGTGTTGATGATACCCTGAACTGCAAACAGTCCCGTTCTTCCCTGCGCGCGAATATAGTTGGCAAAGGCGGAATGCAGATTGGCAGCAATCACATAGCCCGCAACCAGCATGACATATCCCGAAAATACATCAAACAGGCGAAGCAGCTGAATGAGCCCCAATGCCCCCACGCTTCCGCACAGCAGAATTGAAATTCCCGTGGAGAATACACTCCTGCGATCCACCGACTCCTCCAGCGCAAAACGGAAAATTCCGTCGCAAATGCCAACGGATGCCAAGGGGATCAAAAGGTTAGCGGTCTGCGAAATCAGATCCGCAGTTCCGAATTCCGAGGTAGAAAGGATCGCCGTATACAGCGGCATAAGCAGAAGGACAAGCACCTTTGACGCAAAGGTGCCCGCCCCTAAAATTGCCGTATTGGAAATCAGCCGTTTATACTTTCCCATAAGGATCAGTCGCAGTTTTCCCAGTTATGATATACGTTCATGACGTCATCGTCGTCCTCCAGACGTTCGATGAGCAATCCCATAAACTTGATCTCTTCCTCGCTGTCCAGGGTCACATAGTTCTGTGCGATCTTGGTCTGTTCAGCAGAAAGAATCTCATAGCCTGCTTCCTTCAGGCTCTCCTGAATATCGTAAAGATCCTCGGGAACCGTATAGATCTCAAAGACCTCGCCCTCTGCGGCAAAGTCCTCAGCACCTGCCTCCAGAGCGGTCTCCATCAGCTTGTCCTCGTCCACGTCACCGTCCTCATTGGAAATGACGATCAATCCCTTGTTTTCAAAGAGATAGGATACGCATCCCGTCTGACCCATGTTTCCGTGATACTTGGAGAAGTAAGCGCGGATATTGCCCGCGGTACGGTTGCGGTTGTCGGTGGTAGCCTCCACGATCACGGCAATGCCTGCGGGGCCGTAGCCCTCATACACTACCTCCTCGTAGTTCTCACCCGTGCTTCCCATTGCCTTCTTAATGGTACGTTCGATGTTATCGTTGGGTACGTTGTTTGCCTTCGCCTTCAGAATCAGATCGCGAAGCTTGGAGTTGGACGCGGGATCTCCGCCTCCCTCCTTCACGGCAATGGTGATCTCCTTACCGATCTTGGTAAATACCTTCGCTCTCTGCGCGTCGGTCTTTTCTTTTTTGTGCTTGATATTCGCCCATTTGCTATGTCCGGACATGATAAATTACCTCGTTTATTTCAGTTATTTCAATCTTGATTTTAGGGTCAGATCTTTTCGGTCTTAGCAAGACAGATCAGATCAAACGCATTGCCAAGGACGGTCTTTGCCGCCTCGGTCAGAGCCAGACGGGTATTCCGCACCGATTCATTCTCGGCACCGAGGATCGAGCAGTTATGGTAGAAGCGGTTGTACGCTCCCGCAAGATCCAGAATGTAACGAGTGATGATCGAGGGCTCGTAGGCATCAATGGCATCCCGAACCGTTTCCTCAAATCGGCTGATGACCTTCAAAAGCTCGGTCTCCTCGGGAGCGGTCAGGGTCAGTGTCGCATTTTTGTCGTAGGACTCGGACTTAGAAAGCACCGAGCAGGTACGTGCGTAGGTATACTGCACGTAGGGACCCGTGTTGCCGTCAAAACTCAGGGCATCTTCCATGATAAAGTTAATGTCACGAATACGGTTGTTGGACAGATAGTAGAACACGATGGCACCCACGCCAACCGACTCCGCGATCTTTTCCTTATCCGCAAGATTAGGATTCTTCTCTTCCATGATCGCCGCAACCTTATCGATCGCCAGAGCGAAGAGGTCACGAAGCAGAATCACGTTTCCCGTACGGGTTGCCAGCTTCGCTCCGTTGATGCTCACCGTTCCGTAAGGAACATGCACCAGCTTGTCCGCCCAATCATAGCCCATCATATCCACGACCTTGAACCACTGCGCAAAGTGCAGACTCTGTCCTGCGCTGGTTACGTAGATCGCCTTATCGAAATCATAGGTCTCCTTGCGGTAAACCGCCGCTGCAATGTCACGGGTGGGATACAGGGTGGATCCGTCTCTCTTCAGGATCAGACAAGGAGGCATTCCATACTCCTCCAGATCCACAATGGATGCTCCGTCGTCGATCTTCAGCAGATTCATATCACGGAGCTTCTGCACCTGCGCGGGCATCTTGTCGGTATAGAAGGACTCACCCTTGTAGCTGTCAAACTCGATGCCAAGCTGCGCATAGGTCTTTTTATATTCCTCAAGGCTGATCTTAACGAACCATTGCCAAAGCTCGATGTTCTCGGCATCGCCCTCCTCCAGCTTGTGGAATTCGGCGCGTGCTCTGTCATTGAGCGCGGGATCCTTTTCGGCTTCCTCGTGATACTTCACGTAAAGCTCTACCAGCTTATCGATTCCGCCCTGCTCTACGGTAGCCTTGTCACCCCACAGACGGTAAGCGGTGATCAGCTTTCCGAATTGAGTTCCCCAGTCACCGAGATAGTTGATTCCCACGCATTTGTAACCCGCAAACTCGTGTAGCTTTTTCAGGGAGTGACCGATGACGGTGGTACCCAGATGTCCGATATGGAAGGGCTTTGCCACGTTGGGAGAGGAATAATCCAGCACCACGGTCTTTCCCTTTCCGAGATCGGGAGCGCCGTAACGCTCGCCCTTGGATAACACCTCGGGAAGAATTTGATCGGCAAGATATGCGCCGTCAATAAACATATTCAAATATCCGTTTACCGCCTCAATGCGTGCCAAGGCGGGAACCTTAACATTCTCAGCAAGGGTAGCGGCGATCTTCACGGGAGCATTTCTCAGGATCTTACTCAGCTTAAAGCAAGGAAGCGCAAGATCTCCCATAGCCGCATCCGGAGGATACTCCAGCATAGATGCGATGGTTGCCGCATCCAGCTCAGCGGAGGCGTTCATCAGATGAACCTGCTCCTCAATGGCCTCGGATATCATTTTCTTCATTAAAATCATATCATCGAACCTCTGTTTCTACAAAATTATCATTTACACAACTTTTTAATTATACTACAAATTCTCTCTATTTTCAAGAGTTTTTTGTATTTTTTCAGGTCAGCTCGGCAGTTTTTCCGTCCACGAAGGAAATAATGTCCGCCGCCTTGAGAAAGAGCTGCATTCCGCGCACACCCGCGCTGACCGTAATGGTATCCAGAAGCTCGGCACTTTCGTCAAAATAGGTGGGAAATTTCTTTTTCATTCCAATGGGAGAGCATCCACCCCGAATGTATCCCGTAAGTCCCAGCAGCTCCTTCACATGGATCGGCTCCACCTTTTTATTTCCCGTAACCTTTGCCGCCTTTTTCAGATCGATCTCCTTGTGGCAAGGAATACAAAACACAAGATAGCCGGTCTTATCTCCCCGTGTCACAATAGTTTTGAATACCTGCTCATAGGGCAATCCCACCTGATCGGCAATATGCGTACCGCTCAGATCGTTTTCGTCCACCTCATAGTCGCGGACGGTATAGGGAATTTTCGCCGCGTCAAGCTGACGCATGGCGTTGGTCTTATTGTTTGCTTTCATGAATAGGATTCTCCTTCGGCGATCATTTCTCTTGCCGCACGCCGCTGTACCTCGGTGATTTCAATGCCGCCGAGAATGCGAGCAATTTCCTCGACCCGTCCCTCCGCATCCAATTCACGAAGAGCCGTAGAGGTTCTTCCCTCTTCCTCATGCTTGGAAATATACAGGTGATGATGCGCCAAGGAGGCGATCTGGGCGGAGTGGGTCACGCAGATGACCTGCGCGCTCCTTCCGATCTCTTTGAGCTTAATTCCTACCTTACGGGAGGTCTTTCCGGAAATACCCGTATCAATTTCATCAAAAATGACCTTATCCACACCGTCGCATTCATTCAGCACGTTTTTCAACGACAGCATGATTCTCGCCAATTCTCCGCCCGATGCGATCTTTGCCATAGGCAAAAGCGGCTCACCCGGGTTGGTAGAGATCAAAAACTCCACCTCGTCCAGTCCGTACGGACGAAAATCCGAAGCCTTTCCGATCCCCACCTCAAACCGAACCTTGGGCATATCCAAAAAGGCAAGGGTTTCCGAAATGGCACCTGTCAGCCCCTTGGCACCTCTTCGGCGCAGCTCACTCAGGGATGCGGCGGTCTTTTTCGCCTCCGCTTCGGCAATGCGGATCTCTTCCTTCAGATCCTCCATGCGCTCATCCGCATGCTCCATCTGATCCAGACGCTCTGCGGCATCCTTGCGGAAGCTGAGGATCTCCTCCTCGGTGCTTCCGTATTTGCGTTTCAGCTTTGTAATGGCATCCAATCTGGCTTCGGTTCGATCCAGCTTTGCAAGCACATCCTCTCCATCAAAGGAATTGACCGTTCCGAGGGACTCGGCAATATCCTTCAGCTCATAGCGGATATCATTCAATCGGATCGCAAGGGCATCTGCCTCCGGAACCGCATCGGAAATGGCTTCCATTGCCGCGGCGGCACGCTCCACAAGATAGATGGCACCCTTTCCCTTTTCTCCGCCCTCCAAGGCTCGCTCGGTAAAGAGACAGCTCTTTTCGATCTGCTCAGCAGATCTCAGACGGTTGGCAAGATCGGAAAGCGCATCCTCCTCGCCTACCTTGATCTTTACGGCATCGATCTCGGCGATCTGATAGCGCAGCATCTCGCAAAGACGAGTCTGCTCTCGCTGGTCCCGCTCCAAAGAATCCAATTCATTCCGTAAAGCCAACACTCTACGGTACTGCTCGCCATAGGCTCGGCTCAGCTCCGCAGCTCCGACATAACGATCCAAAAGATGCACGTGATTTTTGGGATCCATCAGCTGTTGGTTATCGTTTTGTCCGTGAATATTCAAAAGAGTCGCGCCAATCTCACGCAAAACCGAGAGTGGAATGGCTCTTCCGTTCAGACGCGCGGTAGAGGATTGATGAGTCATGGCACGGGAAAGCATCAGAGTTCCGTCTGTCACCTCAAAGCCAAGCTCGGAAAGAAGGGTGATCGCCCCCTCCGGCAGACGTCCGAATACCGCAGACACCTCCGCACGGTTCTCTCCCGTTCGGATCAGCTCCTTATCGGCTCTGCCTCCCAAAAGAAGATTCAGGCTATCGATAATAATAGACTTACCCGCTCCCGTCTCACCGGACAGAACAGTCATGCCCTCGCCGAAATCCACATCCAGATTCTTGACAACCGCGATATTTTCAATGTGTAACGATTCAATCATAAGGGGATCCCCGTCAAAATGCCTTTATCAGCTCGCGGACGGTCTCGCTGATGGCTACCGAGCTTTCCTCGTCGCGGGTCACAATGATGATGGTATCATCGCCCGCCACAGAGCCGAGAACCTGATGCATGTTCATCGCATCGATCGCCGAAGCCACCGCCTGTGCCAGACCGGGAAAGGTCTTGATTACCACGTTATTCATGGAATAATCCACGTGAATGATGGAATCCACCATGGCATTGTTCAGACGGGCATTACCCGTATGGGTTCTGGTGGGATTGACGGAGTATCGATAGGTTCCTCTTGCCGTCAATGTCTTAGTGAGCATCAGCTCCTTCAGATCTCTCGAAACGGTAGCCTGTGTCACCGCATAGCCGTCCGCCCGTAAAAGAGCCAGCATCTCCTCCTGGGTTTCAATCTCATGCTCGGCGACCAGCTCTAAAATTCTATTTTGTCTTTCGGTTTTCATGATTCCACGCTCCGAATTTTATACAAATTTTTTCATACGGATCTTTGCATAGAAGCTCTCTTCCTTCAAGCGGATCAGCTTCACGGTCTTGCTCGACTTGGTAACGACCACCGTATCTCCAAAATAAAGATCAAAGGTGGCTCTTCCGTCCAGCGTCAGGTGCAGAACCTTCTCGCGGGTACAGATGTTTTTGATACGAAGCTCTGCCGTATCGGGAAACACAAGGGGGCGCGCCAAAAGCGAATGCGGACAAATAGGCGTTACGCAGAAGCAGGATAACTTGGGATCCACAATCGGACCTCCCGCAGAAAGCGAATATGCCGTAGAGCCCGTAGGGGTTGCGACCAACAGCCCGTCCGCTCTGTATGTATACACCAGCTCGTCTCCGTCCGACAGCTCCAGATCCACAATCCGCGCGGCAGATCCATTGGTGATCGCCGCCTCATTGAGCGCATAGGAGGAAAATTTATTCTGTCCGGAGCGGGATTGGACCTCGGCTTGCAGCATGGTTCTCTCGTCGATGCGATACGCTCCGTCAAACACACGCTCAATCAGATCCAGCTCGTCGATCTCCAGCTCGGTCATATAGCCCACACGCCCCATATTAATTCCGAGGATGGGAATTTCCGAGAGGGCTCCCCGTCTGGCTGCATCCAGCATGAAGCCGTCTCCGCCAAGGACGATCATCAACTCCGCCTCGCGGTCGATCTCCTCCTGCGCGCAATAGCGGAATTCGGATCGGTGATTCTTGCTCCGCAATATGCGCTCCTTATAGGATACGGGAATCAGAATCTGCTCGACTCTTTCCGCGATCCGCTCCACCACCTTCATCGCGGCAGCCAGCTTTTCGGGTATATTGTAATTGGTGATCAATGCCACACGTTTCATGGTTCTTCACCTTTCGTCTTTTCTAAAAATTATTGGGATCAAAGCTCTGCGATCCGCTTCAGCATCCGATCCTCTATACGGGAAGCAAGGCAGGGCTGTTTTTTGAAGTATGCCAGATATTCCCGATTTCCGTCCCCGCCCTCAATGGGAGAGGGGATCACGCCCATACAGTCAAAGCCCGCATCGGCGGCACACTCCAGCACCCGCTTGATAGCAAGATAACGGTAGGCACTGTTGCGCACAATCCCGCCCTTTCCGAGCGCGCCTTTTCCCGCCTCGAATTGGGGCTTGATCAGGCTGACGAATTCTCCGCCCTCCTTCAGCACCGAGGCAATCCCGGGAATCAGATAGGTCGAGGAAATAAAGGACACGTCCATGACCGCAAGGTCACAAGGTCCCTCGGTCACCTGCTCGTTCAGCTCTCTTGCGTTGAATTGCTCCACCGACAGAACTCTTGGGTCCGCCCGCAAGGATTCGTGAAGTTGTCCGATCCCGGAATCAATGGCGATCACACGGGACGCGCCCCTTTGTAGCAGGCAATCGGTAAAGCCGCCCGTGGAGGCGCCCACATCTACTGCCTTTTTGCGATTCACGTTGATTCCGAAGGCGTTCAAGGCTCCCTCCAGCTTCATACCGCCACGGCTGACATATCGGAACAGCTGTTCGATCTCTACCTTGTGCGGGATCTCCTCATTGATGAGTGCCGAGGATTTTTTGACCACCTGATCGTCCACGGTAACGGCGCCTCCGTCGATCAGATCCTGCGCCTTTTTGCGGCTGGCAACGTATCCCATTGCCGTCAAATACACATCAGCTCTCATGCGGGAAACACTCCGAGAATCAAGCCGTAAACCAAAGCCACGACAATTCCGAGTCCCGCTCCCGCAACCACCTGCGAGGGGGTGTGACCCACCAGCTCCTTGAGTCCGGTATTGAATTCCTCTCCTTTACCGGAAAACAACTCCTTGGCGATTCGGTTGATGATCTTCGCCTGCTCGCCCGTTTCGTATCGGACACCCGACGCATCATTCATGACGATCACCGCAAGCACCGCGGATATAGCGAAGTACGGTGAGGCAAAGCCCTCCTGAACCGCACAGGCGGTACAGAGTGCCAGCACAGTCGAGGAATGGGAGCTGGGCATACCGCCGTTGGAAAACAGCATCTTCGGACTGATCTTCCGTTCGGTGATCAGACTCGTAAACATTTTCAAGAACTGTGCCATCAGCCAGCCGAGAACGGCACTGATCAAAATATAATTTCCGAAAAAATCCTGAATGAATTTCACGTTTTTTCTTTCCTTTACAAGTTAGTGGGTACGGTTAAGCAGATAGTATGCAAGTGCAACCAACACCTCTGCATTCTTGAATTCAGAGAGCTCTGCGACCGCCTCCTCGGTCAGTCGCTTCGCGTATGCCTTCGCATCCTCCAAGGAAAAATAGCTCAAAAAGGTCGTTTTATGGTTAGAAGCATCCGATCCGACGCTCTTGCCCAACTCCTCCTCGGATCCTACCGCATCCAGAATATCATCGATCACTTGAAAGGCAAGACCGATCTTGCTTGCGTAAGCGGTTGCTGCTTTTGCTTCCTTTGTATCGGGCAAATATCCTGCTGCCAAGGCACCGAGCAATGCCGAGCATTCGATCAAAGCACCTGTTTTCAAGCGGTGCAATCTCAGAAGGGTCTCAAATTCCAATTTCTCGGTCTCTCCGTGAAGATCGATGATCTGTCCGCCGATCATGCCGTGGTCTCCCGCTTTTTCGGAGAGGATCCGAACCGCTTCGGCGCGACACGTGGGATCCGCACAGGGGGCGGATGCCGCCACACCAAAGGCACGGGTCAGCAGCGCATCACCCGCAAGGAGCGCATTGGCATAGCCGAACACCTTGTGATTGGTGGGCTTTCCTCTGCGAAGATCATCGTCATCCATACAGGGCAGATCGTCGTGGATCAGCGAATAGGTATGGATCATCTCCACCGCGCAAGCAAAGGGCATGGAGCTTTCCTCCGCACCGCCAAGCACATGGCAGATCTCATTGACCAGAAAGGGACGAATCCGTTTTCCTCCCGCCATCAGGGAATAGGTCTGCGCGTCAAGGATGACTTGAAGATCGTTGTCCTTTTCATCAAAATATTCCGCTAAGGCGCGCTCGGTTCTCTCGGCGTTTTCCGCCATACGCGTCATTAACTTCTGCTCATTTCCGTTCATCATCTTCTCCTTATTCCGCCTTGAATGCCTCTTCTGTGATCTCTCCGTCGGGGGTCATCTTCAGCATTTGGATCTTTCTCTCCGCCTCCGACAGCTTTCCCTGACAGATGGCAACCAGACGAACTCCCTCTTCATACAGGCGAAGGGCATCCTCAAGGTCTGTATTCTCCCGATCCAGAGCAGCAACCACCGCATCCAGGCGGGCAAGT
>JAFVRI010000011.1 GCA_017504335.1 Clostridia bacterium | reverse complement strand
TCGAAAAAATTCAAAAGCTTCCCCTTTCCTATCTGGACAATCACTCGGTGGGAGAGATCGTCAGCCGCATGATGAGTGACGTCGATCAGTTCACCGACGGACTGTTGCTCGGATTTGCACAGTTCTTCACGGGTATTCTGACCATTCTCGGAACCCTTGTGATCATGCTCCTCATTCGTCCCGGAATAGCCTTGGTGGTGATCCTGGTCACGCCGCTCTCCCTCTTCGTAGCGGCCTTTATCTCCAAAAAGACCTACTCCATGTTTAAAAAGCAATCCGAAACCCGTGCCGAGCAAACCGCGATGATCGACGAATATATTGGCAATCACAAGGTGGTGCTGGCGTTTGGACGCGAGGATGAAGCGCAGGAGGAATTCAACGAGATCAACGAGCGACTGGGAGCCTGTGCGCTACGCGCAACCTTCTTCTCGTCTCTCACCAATCCCTGCACACGCTTTGTCAATAATTTGGTCTATGCCGGGGTTGCACTCACGGGTGCCCTGTTGTGCATTGGCTCGGGATCTACGATGACGGTTGGAACGCTATCGGTCTTCCTTTCCTATGCCAACCAATACACCAAGCCCTTCAACGAAATTTCCGGCGTTCTTACCGAATTGCAAAACGCAATGGCGTGCGCGGCACGGCTTTTTGAGTTGATGGATGAGCCGACGGTCACGCCCGACGTTGCCGATGCCCGTGTATTGGAGACAGCAGACGGCCACGTCAATCTGGATCAAGTGGAATTTTCTTACGTTCCCGATCGCAAGCTGATTCAAAATCTGAATCTGTCGGTCCTCCCCGGACAACGCGTTGCCATCGTTGGCCCCACCGGATGTGGAAAAACGACGGTAATCAATCTGCTCATGCGCTTTTATGACGTTAACTCCGGAAAAATTGAGGTCAGCGGAACCGATATCCGCAAGATCACGCGTTCTTCCCTGCGCGCAAATTGGGGAATGGTTCTTCAGGACACCTGGTTGCGCGCCGCTACAGTACGGGCAAACATTTGCATGGCAAAGCCGGATGCTACCGAGGAAGAAATGATTGCCGCCGCAAAGGCCGCGCATGCTCATTCCTTTATCAAACGCCTTCCCAATGGATATGATACGGTATTGGGAGAAAACGGCGGTTCGCTCTCACAGGGACAAAAGCAGCTTCTGTGTATCGCACGCGTGATGCTCAGTCTTCCTCCCATGCTGATCCTGGACGAGGCGACCTCTTCGATCGACACGCGCATGGAGCTGAAGATCCAAAAGGCCTTTGCTGAAATGATGCGCGGCAGAACCTCGTTTATCGTGGCGCATCGCCTTTCCACCGTCAAATCCGCAGACGTTATTCTTGTTATGGAAAGCGGAAAGATCGTTGAACAAGGCAATCACGAGGAGCTCCTCCAAAGAAACGGCTTCTATCACCGCCTTTATAACAGTCAGTTCGCCGGGGTTGCCGATCCGGCAGATGTGTAAAATGCTTGATTGTTTTGTGAAGGTTTTCGCAATTCCTTTATTATTCACAATCGGTTTATAAATCCGTGTTAAAATTTTTTCATTTAAAAGTCAGGAGGCAAAGACATTGCTCGAACTAAAGAACATTATCAAGGAATACTCCACCGGAGATTCTTCGGTACGCGCCCTCAACGGTGTATCGATGAAATTTCGCGAAAGTGAGTTTGTTTCCATCCTCGGCCCTTCCGGGTGCGGAAAAACAACGCTCCTTAACATCATCGGCGGTCTTGACCAATACACCAGCGGAGACCTGATCATTAACGAGATATCCACAAAAAAATATTCCGACAAGGATTGGGATACCTACCGCAATCACTCGATCGGCTTCGTGTTTCAAAGCTACAATCTGATTCCCCATCAAACGGTGCTTGCAAACGTAGAGCTGGCGCTCACTCTATCGGGCATTTCCCGTAAAGAGCGCAGAGAGCGCGCGGTTCGTGCCTTGAAGCAGGTGGGGCTTGGAAGTCAGCTTCGTAAACGTCCCAATCAAATGTCGGGCGGACAAATGCAACGCGTTGCGATTGCGCGCGCTTTGGTAAACAATCCCGATATTTTACTGGCGGATGAGCCTACCGGAGCACTTGATACCCAAACCAGCGTTCAGATCATGGATCTCCTTCGTAAGATCTCCCGCGAGAAGCTTGTAATCATGGTCACCCATAACCCCGACCTGGCGCAACGCTACTCCAGCCGTATCATTCGCGTGGTGGACGGACGGATCGTAAGCGACTCTAATCCTTATCTTCCCGAATATGAGCTGACGGTCATCGAAAAGGCCTCCAAACAGCCGAAGGAGAAAAAGGAACGCAAAAATCCCTTCGCTATCTCTCCGCGTGACGTTCGCAGATCACAGATCGGCGGGAGCGGCGTGTCTCCCGAAAAGGGCAAAAAGGCAAGAAAGCGCTCCATGTCCTTTTTCACGGCACTTTCCCTCTCGCTCAACAACCTCATGACAAAAAAAGCGCGAACCTTTATGACCTCCTTTGCAGGATCGATCGGTATCATCGGTATTGCATTGATCCTTTCGGTATCCACCGGCGTCAATAACTATATCAATGCGGTTCAGCGTGATACCCTGGCAAGCTACCCGATTCAGATCTTTGCGGAATCTGCGGATATGTCCTCGCTGGTCACGTCCTTGATGACCTCGCAAAACAACAAGGATAAAGAAGAACGCGAGTTGGATAAGGTTTATGAGAGCGCGGTAATCGTGGAGCTGATGAATGCGCTGAATTCCATGGAAATGCGCACGAACGATCTCAAAGCATTTCGTGAATATCTGGAATCTACCGATGCATTTGACGAGTTTACCACAGCGATCCAATATGGATACAATTTCGATTGGAAGATCCTGACTCATGACCGTAGCGGCACCGTAATTAAATCCGACGTTACAGAGCTTTTCATGGCAATGTCCGGCATGAATGCCTCCAGTTCTCCGATAATGGGCTCTGCATCCTCCTCCGCCATGTATAGCAGCTTCCAGGTTTGGGAAGAGATGCTTAAGGGCGAGGATGATGAGATGGTGAACGACATCATCAAGCAAGAATACGACCTTATCCACGGCAGCTGGCCGACCGCCTACAACGAAGTGGTTATGATCGTCAATTCGAAGAATGAATTGAGCGATCTCTCGCTTTACGCCCTGGGATTGCGCACCAAAGCAGAAATCATCGAGGCCATGTCCGCTGCAGCCAACGGCGAGGTTCTCGAT
>JAFVRI010000054.1 GCA_017504335.1 Clostridia bacterium | reverse complement strand
TACAAACAAAATAAATAAAAAAGTTGGACACATCATTTTAGGCTTTTGCCTTGGTGATGTGTCCGTTTTTTATATTCAAAACCATATAGAAACATCTTGACATTCTATTTTGTGTATGCTATAATTCTTAAAACGTAATTATGGAGGGAATACATGAAAGCGTTTGACTGTTCGACAAAATTCGAAAGCAATACCGAATACCGATTGAAAAGTGACAGGTTGAGCGTCACTCTTTCCGATACCGTACGTTTGAAAGAAAAGATATATCGCGCGATCTATATGTCCGAAAAAACGTGGTTGGATACCGCGATCTATCTCAAGGATTTATCCAACGTCACGCTTGATTTCGGCGGAGCAACACTTTTTCTACGCGACGACACGATCCAGCCATTTGTTCTTGACGGTTGCCAAAACGTGACCATTAAAAACGTCGTGATTGAATACGAGCGTTCTCTGATCAACGAGATGGATATTGTAGAGGTTACGGACAGTGAGATTGTCTGTCGGCAGACCGAAAAGCAAAGAAAGCATTTTCCTATGCGTGTCGAAAACGGTTGCTTGATCCCCATTTCGGGGGAGAAGGAATACCCCGATGGCTTTAAAGAACCGCAATTTTTGAACGTGTATGACACGGATACGAAAGAAATCAAGAAAATGCATCTGGTCAGAATCGGTACGGATCTTCCGTATCTTTCCCACGAGAGCTACCCCCATCACTACTACGATCTGGTTGCCGAGCAAAGAGGGGAGTATATCGTATTGCGGGGCGATCTTCCCAAGGGGATGATGTCCCACGTCACCGCAGCCATCTCCCATAGCTCCCGTGACGTCAGCTCCTGCTTTATCATTTGTTCTGAGAATACGGTCCTCGAAAACGTCCGTATCCTGAACGGTGCGGGCATGGGCGTTCTCGGGATGTATTCGAAAAATATTACCTTGGACGGAGTGAAGTATTTCTCGGATGACCGATCTCATGGCATTGCCACCAATGCCGCGGATGCGGTGCATCTGATCTCCTGCTTCGGCAAGGTCGAGATCCTTGACAGCGTATTTGAAGGAATGAAGGACGATGCCCTCAATATTCACGGAAATTATTATACGGTCAAGTCGATTTCAGGCAACGTCATTCACGCAAGACTCAACACGGATATTCAGGCAAATCCCGGGGTAAACGCACACTATAAGATGTTTGACAAGGGAGATGCTTTGGCAATTTACAGAGGAAATACCACGGTTTTGAAGCAAACCCTAACCGTTGAAAACGTAAAAGTAACGGGGGACTTTGCTGCCGATCTTACCTGCGTTGGTAATCTCTCTGCCCTTTGTGAGGGAGACACGATCGAAAACCGTTCGGCGCAAGCGGAGCTGCATATTAAAAATTGCCGCTTCGGCAAGGCGGCAACCCATCTGCGTCTGCAAACCCGCGGCAGGGTTTTGATCGAGGACAGCGAATGCTCCTTGAAGATCCTTCTGTCGGGAGATAAAAATTATTGGTATGAGGGAAGTCAGATCAACGATCTGACCATCAAAAACTGCCGCTTTATCGGAAAAAAAGGCATGATTATCGCTATGCCGTCGTTTGAGATTTGCGATGAATCCCCCTACTACCACTCCGGCATTAAAATCCTTCATAACACCTTTGACGCAACGAACGCATTGAATCTTTCTCATTGCAGGGACGTGTTGTTTGAAGGGAACACCCATTCCGCGGGATTGGCCTTTGAAAACAAATTTCAGGGTTGCGCGGAGATCATCGAGAGGTAAAAAGACGGGCACGTCACTTGGAAATTCCAAATGACGTGTCCGTTTTGGCTTATGCTTTTACTTAGAATTCAATGAGAATAACCGCGTTGTTTTCGATCTCGTTTGCGTTGGGTGCCCAGGAGAGCAGGTGGCCTTCGTCGATCACGTAGAAGCGAGCATCGGACAGATCCACGCCCTCAAGGGCAAGCGGTTGCTTGCTTCCCGTCAGGTTGGAGATCAGCAGGGCATGCTTTTTACCGTTGGTAGCGGCAAGGGCGTAAAGTCCTTCGGTGTCACATTTCAGCTCCACTTGGGTTCCCAGCCGATAGAGGTGGTTGAACGCTACCATGGAATAGTAGGAGCAGAGGGGCTTTTGGGTTCGGAAATCAAAGAGGGGGGCATAGATGGAAGCACCGCCAAATTTCATATCGTAAATGCAAAGAATGGAAGGGCATTTGTCCTGCATGCCGATCATCATGGCAGCCACCTCGGCACTGTGGTGTGCCGTTCCGAATTCCGGGGCGTAGGGGTTCCATTCGTTCAGGTGGTTTTCAAGTCCCGCATAGCCGAGACGCGCCAGCTCCTTCTCTAAGAAATCTGCTTGAATGAGCGTGTTTTTGGTGTTGGAATAGCTGTGCCAGGAGAAAAAGTCGATGGGGGCACCGTGCGTTTTGATGTAATCAAAGAAGCCGTAGAAAAAGTCCATGAAATATTTGTAGGAGGGGTGCTTTGCTCTCCGCTCGGGGGATTCGGTCAGCTCCCAGAATCCGCAGGAGCCGTAGCCGCCGATCTTCAGATGGGGAAATCTTGCCTTCAAGTGCTTTGCTGTCACGGTGTAGAGCTCATAAAACTGCTCCTTGGTTCCGCTCCACATCTCGGAAACGGGTACGCTTTCGGGGCGGTAGTTGTCGGGCTCGTTCCAGATCTCCCAATAGCGGATCTTGTAGCGGAAGCCGTTTGCCCATCCTTCGGTATAGTGGGCGATCACGTGCTCGCAGATCCGTGCCCACTTGGCGAAATCCTTGGGCGGATCGGTGAAGTAGGACTTGATGTAGGCATAGTTCTCAATGGTGATGCCCAGTCGGTAGTAGGGCTCCACCCCTGCCTCCACCAGCGCGGTGATCAGGTGATCGGTAAAGGTGAAATCATAGGATGCGGGATCGTTCTCGTCCGCATCAAAATGGCGAAATACGTTGGGAATATCCACAAATCGTCCCGCGCCGTAGGCACCGCCTACGTCGTGAAGACGGGAAAAGGGAATGCCCGCTTCGGTCATATAGTGAAAATGCGTGGTTTTTGCTCCGAGCAAAGGCGGCTGACCGCCCGCATGCATGGCTTTGATCGGTTTGACGGATCGATCGAGGTGGATTTGAATGGTGGACATGTGGTTTTCTCCTTTCCTTACAATGGCTTTATTATAGCACAGAAAAAAAGAAAAGTCAATGAAGAGAAATTTTTGAAATTTCCGATTTTAAAAAATGAGACTCATCTTGCGTCATCAAAAAAGTATGCTATAATCAAGTCGTAAGCGTTCTTGAAAGGAGACAACCCATGGACCGTAACAAGAAAATTTCTTTTTCCAAATATCGTGTCACCCCTCGCACCGTTCCCGCGGGTGAGACGTCCACCGTAACGATCTGTCCCATGGAAGAACGAGGTCGTAGGAAACAGATTCGGATTTGTCGCTCCCAGAGAGAATATTTCCGAAGAATTCGTAAAGAAATGGGCTGCCGTACCGGAGGAATATGCGGTACGCTACGGGGATAAGGTCAAAGCATGGTGGATAGACGGTTGCTACGGAGCTCCGGCATCCCACCGTGTAGAACGATATGGTTATACTGATGAGCTTCTCTCCCATTATTACAGAGCTGTGAAAAAAGGGGATCCTAATGCGGCGGACTTTAACAATAGAAAATCCTAAGATGAAAGTGACAAAATTCGGCTTTCTCGAATACGAAAAGGGAACGATTGGCGGAAGTGTTGCGCCTCTGAAGACAATTATTGGGGCTTTAAAAATCAAGCTCGGCTTTTAGAGCAGCGCCTTTGCTTCTTTCAGACATTTCGCAATGATCAGCGCCGCCTTGCATGGGTCGGTATCGGAGGTGGGCTGAACGTCGGCGAGCGGGGTTGCCAAATAATGATTGAATATCTCCTTGGCCTGTTCCTGCACGTAATCGTTGTCGCTCTGTTCTTTTTTGGTTAACATCCAATCAAACACCAGCTCTGCTTCGGGTCTCAGAAGCAGCCGCATGAGCTCGTACGCATATTGCCTACAGTAATTGCAGCTGATGTTTTCCTTAAGCGTTGCTTCAAAATTGGGGTTGGTGGGCGCTGTTTCTTTCACTGCGAGCAATGTGTGATACATGGAAAAATCCTTGCTTGTTCCAAGTAGCTCTTCCAACCCACGATACAGTTCAAGGTAAAGCGCGCGCTTTTGCTTGATGAGATCGTGATCCTTTTCGTAGGTCGCCGTTCCGATCAGGAAATTCAGGATTCTTCCTGCCGCCGTTCTGATGATGTCGATGGCATCGCGGCGCATAAAGGCATGCTCCCAAACGGCGGGAAGCTCTGCCAGCCGTTCGATCACGCCGATCACCTTGTCAAGCTCTTGCTTTGCCGCAGTGACCTTCAAGTTTACCTGCTTTTGGAATCTCAAATCGTTTTGATACCTCAATGCGCGCAGAGGGGTTGCCCAGAAGTCGCTGTGAGACAGCCATTTGTTGTAATATTCAATGCCGTGCTCGTCATCCTCGGCTCGCTTGCTGTAACCGCCCCAAGACCCCTGCATCATAAAGGGCAAGAAGTCCTGCCAACAGCTGTTCATTTCGTCGGCATATACACCGTAGCGCTTCTTGCAAAACTCCTCGACGGTCTCTTCAATTGTATTTTTTAACGGGGACCAAGCGTTTTCTGAAAGATATTCCAAAACGATGGGATCACTGTGCGACAGCTCCGGCCACAGGATCATACCCTTACAGTACGGATCCTCGGCGGCGACGGACAAACGCTCTGCTGTCTTACGGTAAGGACCGCGCAGCTCGCTTTCGGACTCATATGCGTGAAAGAGACCGAATACCCACGGGAAGCGGTGTACCACGCCCCAATTCAAAAAACAGGTATCGGGGTCATCCACCTCGGACGTGTAATCAAGCACGACCGTTCTTGAGGGATCTAATTCGGCGACGAGCTTTTTTACGTCGTCAGGGCTCCACCAGCCGATGAAATCCCAGGTTGCCAAAAACAACGTGGAGTTGGGATAATCGTTTCGCAGTGCCTCGGTGATCCTTCGGTAAGCGATCAGCTTCAGGGCAAGGTTCTTTTGCGGATCGTCATAGATCATGCGTTCGCCCAGACCAATGGTGTGAAAGTAATCGTTGCGCTTCTCGTATTCGTTTACCATGGTCCGAGTCAGCTGCATGTAATGCTGCATGTTTTCCTTTTTTCTGAAGTCAAAAACCTTGCCTGTGTCAGATTCCACGTACTGGCGGTTTGCCTGCACCAAAAAATCCGGCTTTCTGTTTTCCAAAAAGGAAACGGGAGTGCGGGAGTACCAATGGGTCATCGTGCCGCAATCGGTGGGGTAGATCAGATCCAGCTCCCGCGCGTAGGACAGGATCCGCTCACGCAGCTCACCGCGGTAACGCAGCGTCCAGAAATCGCTGCGGTTGTTATACCCCTCTTCGTTTTCAATGATGTTATACGTATCGGGATATTTGACGATGTCGGGGAAGGCTCTTTGCCATACGTCATCCATGCCAATGCGCAGCATGAAAAAGTTCAAACGCTTTTTCATCATCCAATCAAGCTCTGCTTGCCAATCGTCAAAGGACCAATGCTCGGCTTGAAAGCGCTTCAAGCCTCTGTGCGCAAAATAGCGTAATCCGCGGTAGTCAAAGCGCGGAGATTCCACAATATGAAAGTCGTCAAACGAGAGCAAGTCCTTGTGGGGAATGACATCACCGTCCCAAAAATAATGGCAGTCGCCAAACCGTTCGAAAAGGTCATAAACGGCATATACTGTCGAGCGTCCTCGACCGCCCGCCAAAACAAGAATCCTGCGATCGCCCTTCTTATAGGAATGTAAGCAGTAATCATCGGTTCCATATCGGATATCAAAGCTTTGAATATTGCCGCAAAGGATCTCGTTCATAGCGAAGTCGTTGACGTTGTCCGAGCCGATCACGATCAGATCGGAGCAAAGATCATCGGATTCGGCAATGCTCGGCTCTGTTCCCGTAACCTTGCGATACATTTCACGAGTGATTTCTGCCGCCTTTGCGTAGGCGCTGTGGCATCCTTCCGGCTTTAAGATTAAAACAGACATAGGGCACCCTCCTTTCTCTTTGCTTTTATTATAAATGGTTGATCCAAAAATTGCAACCTATTTTTGGTTCACAGAGGTGTACTTTTTAGTCATTGTGCGGTGCAATAGAGGAAAAGGGAGTATGAGCAATGTTGGATCAACAAAAGAGGAACACCTTTCGCGAGGTATTCCTCTTTTATGTTCGGGTTCTTATTTTTTTAGCTTGTCCGCGATCGGAGAGCGAAAGGGCTTTCCCTTTACCTCGTAGGGGAAGGTCAGAGTCTCGGTTCCGTCGTAGGCAACGTAATGGTCGACCACGGTCGAGATCTTTCCTCTGAGCCACGAGCCGGAGCCTCTGGTCACGATGTCCAGATCGAGCTGTGCGTAGCAAGAGGGCCACAGGGCAACCTTGGGCGCTACGAAGGAGTAGAACCAGTTGTCCTTCTGGCTGATCCGTCCGTGATGACCGACCTGGCAGACGTCACTCTTGACCAATCCGCCGGCGATCTCCATTGCCAATCTCTCGGCATGGTGTCCTGCGTCACCTACGAACATGACCTTCTGCTCGCCGATGTTGATCGTGAAGATCAGGGACTGATCGTTGCAGCTTTTCAGATTATCGGGCTCGTACATGGCAGTCTCCTCCAGGGTATAGAAGACATCCAGGGAAACATCCTTATCGAACACGTAATGGTCTCCCGCGTGAAGCGTAACATTTTTCTCCGCGTAATGAGGCAGATTGGCGGCAACGTAGTCGCTTCCCCATCCGTCCACGGGAATGGTGGAAAAGTATGCCTTGATATTCGCGTCCTCGGGCTTGAGCTTTGCCATCAGACCAAAGTGATCACTGTGCACGTGTGTCAGAATCCATGCGGCGACACGGGGCTTTTTGCCACCCGACAGATCCCAGAGCAGCTGTACGAACTCGGGATAATCGTCTCCGTACTGTCCCTCCTTAAAGCCGCCGTCCACGACGATCAGACGACCGTCTCTCAGACGGACAATGTAGCCCATCCCGCAAGAGGTGGTGTCCACGATCGAACGGGCCGTGTTGGTCGAGAACTGCGTCAGCGTCACGTTGTCGTAAATCTTCTTTCCGCTCTTGGAGAAGTCGGTTACGGCAGGCATCGCTTCATAGAACACGCGCATCTCCGCCCGCTGGAGCAAAAACGCAAAGCTCAGCTTTACCTCTCCGTTTCCGTACACAAAAAATTCACCGGAGGGAAGCTCGCGCTCCATCATGCAGCAAAAGCCATTCTTTTCGAGCAGTGCGCGATAGTAAGAGGTCGTATTTCTGTCGGCACCGGGAACACGCAGAACACCGGTGGTACGGGATACGGGAGTGTCGGATACCACGCCCTCGGGGCGGGGAAATTTCAATTCGCTCATATCTTAATTCCTCACATTCTTAGCATTTGTTATCGGGATCGATCGTAGCTTGTCCGCTCTTATTTTTTGTCGAAATCGTTCAGATCCCACAGCGGAGAACGGTAGCTCTTTCCCTGAAGCTCATAGGGGAAGGTCAGCGTTTCGGTTCCGTCGTTTGCCACGTAATGATCCACAACGGTCGAGATCTCACCTCTGAGCCACGCTCCGGAATATCTGACATCCAGATCGTTATCCAGCTGGGCGTAGCACGCGGGCCACAGTGCGACCGTCGGAGCGACGAAGGAGTAGAAGAGATCCTCCTTGTGTCCGAATCTGCCGTGGTGTCCGATCTGACAAATATCGCTCTTGATCTCACCGCCCGCCATTTCCAATGCCAGATCAAAGGCCGACTTTGCGGCATCGCCGACAAACAGAACCTTCTGATCACCGATGTTGACACGGAAGATCACCGACTGGTCGTTTTCCGCCGCTTGATGCTCGGGGTTATACAGTGCCATTTCCTCGACCGTATAAAGCACGTCAACGGAAACCTCGTCGTCAAAGACGTAGTGGTCACCGGTATGAAGCACAACGTTCTTCTCGGTATAGTGAGGAATCCTGGTCTCCATATGGTGGCATCCGCCGTCGCTGATTCCCTCCTTGGGAAGTGTGGACCAATATGCCTGAATGTCCGCATCCTCCTCCTTCCAATTCAAGAGAACACCGTAATGGTCAACGTGCACGTGCGTGATCACCCATGCGGCGATCTGCGGCTTCTTGCCGTCGGACAAGGACCACAACAGCTCCTTAAAGCCTTCGTAATCGTTGTCATAGGGAGGGCAGTGGAAGCCTCCGTCGATCACGAGCAAACGACCGTCTCTCAGACGGATCACATAGCCCATACCGCTGGCGGTGCTGCAAACCATCGCCACCGAGGTTCCCGTACAGAACTGCGTCAGCGTCACGTTGGGATATTTCTTCTCCCCTGCCTTGAAATAGTCGGTTACGGGAGGCATCTTCTCATAAAATACACGCATTTCCCCTCTGGAGGTCAGACGGGAAAAGCTCAGCCTTACCTCTCCGTTTCCGTACACGTAATACCTGCCCGAGGGAAGTATTCTTTCCAGCATGCAGGTAAAGCCTGCTGCCTCCAGCTGCTTTGCGTAGTAGTCAACCGCTCTGCTGTGGGCGCCGGGAACGCGAAGCACACCGGTGGTTCTGGAGACGGGCTCGTCAACGCAAACACCAACGGGGCGCGGAAATTTCAAATTCTTCATCCTTGTTTTCTCCTTATTTCTGAAAAATATTGAAACGCATGACAGCTTTCCGAGGATATTCTCGGAAATTTTGTTCATTATAGCATGTCTTTGGTGGAATTGTCAAGTCAATTCAAAAACATTTCACGCTGTTTTGGCTTGTTTTTTTAAAATGGGGATTTTGATGGTTTTTTCGTGAAAAGCAACAAATTTGTCTATCAAAAGTGCGGGCGTTTTCTTTTAGATTCAACAACGGATTTGTGCTTTTTTTCTTTTCGATTTTTACGGAAAATTTTCCCCGATTGTTATTGACAAATGGGTGCAGGTTTGTTATAATTGCCGTAATAACAATTGCTTTTGAGCAAAATTTTAAAGTCGCCAAGCTGTGCTTGGACGCTGATTTTTTAGGAGGTTTTTATGTTTGCAGGATTTTCCGAAGTCGATTTTACACCTTCTTTTGGTATAATGCCCGGTGAGTTTGAACCGTATTTTGCCAGAGGCTGTCATCTTCCTCTGCTTGCAAGTGCCTGCGCGTTTACCGACGGTGGAGAAACCGTGGTGATGGTCTCCTGTGACCATCTGCATTTTCCCAACGAGGACGCGGATACCATTCGCCACAACATCGCCAAAGAAACCGGACTGCCTCTGAGAAGCATTCTGATTGGCGCGACGCATACTCATACCGGCCCTCCGTTGTCGGTTGACTGCTGGTACTCTCATGGGGATCCCCTTGCGGCTTCTGTCGTGATCAAGCGAGTGGTTCAAGCGGCGGTCAATGCCGTACATAATCAAAAGGAAGGCGCCACCTTCGGCATTGGTATTACCGAAGAAAAACGCTTCAGCTTTTGCCGTGACTGGATCCTAAAGGACGGTACCAAAAGAACCAATCCCGGCTATGGAAGGGAAGACCTGGATCATCCCTATACTACCCCTGACTATTCGGTTAACGTCATGCGTGTCGAGCAAGACGGGAAAATTGCCGCGCTGATCGTCAACTATGCCAACCATCCCGACAACCACCGAAAAGAGGAGCGAACCAAATTCAGCCCCGATTATCCCGGATATATGCGTCGGGAGCTGAAGCGGATCTACGGTGAGGATGTTACGGTGCTCTTTTTCAACGGTGCCTGCGGTGATGTCAACGATCTGGATTTTAAAAATGAAACCGATCATGCCACCTACCGTCGCCCCGATGTTTGCCCCCCCGAGGAGATCGGCAAGGGTCTTGCTGAAACGGTATCGGCGCTGGTGGATACCATTTCCGCTACCGAAAGTAAGATGACCATTCGTGCAGTTTCATCTTATATTACCGTCAACCACCGTCAGATTACGTTGGAGGAGATCGCTTGGGCAACCGACGTGCTGAATCGCGCGAAGGAAGATTTTTCGAAGAATGCCTCGGAGCTCGCGACCGCAAGCGTTTACTTGACGAAAATCGCAAAGGGTATTCCCGCCATGGTGGATATTGAATGTATGATATGGCAGTTGGGTTCGTGGGCAATTGTTGCTCTGCCCGGTGAAATCTACACCGAGCTTGGTCGTACCCTGAAGGAAAAGTCTCCTTTTGAAAACACGCTGGTCTTTGAACTGGTCAATGGCTCCATCGGCTACGTGATCCCCGATTGTGTCCGTGGCGACGGTTCCTACGAAGGACGCTTCTCCTCCGGAATTACCGGATATGGAACGATTGACGCTATCACAAATACCTCCATGGACGTGCTGAACCAATGGAGCAAATAAATCCTTCTCGCAATTGATCTATTTTTTAATTTTAAAACAAACAGGAGAAATCAAGGTATGTTAGCAGGATTTGCAGAAATTGAATTTACCCCGAAAGAAGGCAATATGCCCGGTGAGATCGAGCCCTTTTACGCAAAGGGTGCTCGTACTCCCCTGATGGCGCATGCCGCTGTTTTTACCTATGAGGATCGCTCCGCCGTTCTCGTTTCGATGGACATTATTTTCATCACCACGGCGCTGTGTGACCGCCTGAGAAAGAAAATTTCCGACAAGCTGGATATTCCCATGGATCATATTCTGGTCGCCTGCACGCATACCCATACGGGCTGCGGCACCGACTATCAGTGCTGGCTGACGCCTGCGGAGCCCGAGGTTGCCGAGTTTGCAACCGAACAGGCATTCGAGGCAGTGGTACAGGCATGGGAGAGCCGCGCCGAGGCGATGCTTGGTGTGGGAAGGACCTATGATTCCCGCTTCAGCTTCTGCCGTGACTTCGTTTGTGACGATGCCGTGGTTCGTTTCGGCTTGTCCAAAAATGTCAAGCCTCTGTTCCGTGCGTCGGACATCGACCAGTCCATCAACGTGATGCGCATTGACACGCTCACGGGAAAGCCCCGTTGCTTCATCGTCAATTACGCAAACCATCTGGACAACCACCGTATGCGCGGACGAAACGCATTCTGCGCAGACTTTGCGGGATATCTCCGTCTTGCGCTGCAAAGAGAGTATGGGAAGGACGTGGCGGTGCTTTTCCTGAACGGCTGCTGCGGTGACGTCAACGATCTGGACAGCACCATCAATCAGCTTCATATGTCCTATCGCACCGAGGGATGCCCCCCCGAAAATATCGGAGAAGGCCTTGCCGACTCCATCAAACAGCTGAATCCTCGGATTCTTGCCTTCGATACCGCCCCCCGCATCCGCGCCAAAACCGAATTCCACGAGACCGCCCGTCGCTTCGTGACCGAAGAGATGAGAGCGTGGGCGCAAAGAAAGCAGGCGCAGATTGACGCGGGCGAGAAGTTGGACGGACACACCATGGAGCTGGTTCGCCAGTATCTGGCAGAAGCCCCCGACATAAAAAAGACCGTGGATTTCGGCATTCATATCATCGAGCTTGGTCCTTGGGTCATCGTGGGTCTGCCCGGAGAGATCTACTCCGCCATCGGTCTGCGCATTAAGGCAAACTCCCCCTACTGTAATACCCTCGTCGTTGAGCTTGCCAACGGCTCCAACGGTTACGTTGCCAGCGATCTGGCGCTGAAGGGCGGCACCTATGAGGCAACCTACAGCTCGATCTCTTACACCGGCTTCGGAACCACCGACGTGATCGTGAACGGCGCGACCGGGATGCTCAACGAAATGTTCGATGAGGAGATCAAGGAAACCATCGGAGAGATCAAGCCCAACGCGCCTCATCTGAAGGGTTAAAACGCGTAAACCAAACGAAAAAGGACCTCCGTTATGTTCAAAATCAAAAAAATCACCTCGAGCACCGTCGTCGACTTTGCGGCGGAGGAGCTCAAAAAATACCTGCGCATGATGATGCCCGAGTGCGGCGATATTTCGATCGCCTACGCCCCCGCCGCCACCGACGGCTTTCGTTTGGGACTGATGGAGGATTTTGGACTGGATACCTCCGAGGCGGACGATCTCTTCTTAGACGATATTCTTCATATCGACGTAGACGGAGAGGGAAACGGTATCATCGCGGGAAGTAACCCCCGAAGCGTCCTTTTGGCGGTCTACCGTTACCTGCAGGAAAACGGATGCCGCTGGCTCTATCCCGGTATTGACGGCGAATTCATCCCCATGCAGGATATCGTTGCCACCAAATACCATAAGATGGCAGACTGCCGCTTCCGCGGACAGTGTAACGAGGGCGCCGAGTTTCAGCAGAGCATGCTGGATGCGGTCGATTTCACCGCCAAGCTCGGAATGAACGTTTTCATGCTTGAATTTTTCATTCCGAAATTCTATTATCAGTCCTACTATGCGCACCGTCATAACGAGCTTCACCGCGAGCCCGAGCCGATCACCGAGGAAACCGTACTGCAATGGAAGCGTCAGTGCGAGGTCGAGATCGCCAAGAGAGGCTTACAATTCCACGACGTCGGACACGGCTGGACCGCCGAGGCCTTCGGAATCAGCTCGGCAGACGGCTGGCGCGTCAACGAGTTCATCGAGCTTCCCGACGGAATTCGTCCTTATTTGGCCGAGGTCGGAGGAAAGCGCGAATTTTTCGACGGCCTTCCCATGAACACCAATCTCTGTATGTCCAATCCCGTTGCCCGTCATAAGGTAGCGATGGCGGTCGCCAAATACGCGAAGAACCACGAGAACGTCGACTATCTGCATATTTGGCTGGCAGACAACTGCAACAACCATTGCGAGTGTGCTGAGTGCCGCAAGATGACGCCGTCGGATTGGTATCTGATGATCATGAACGAGATTGACGAGCAGCTGACCGCTTGCGCTCTGGATACCCGTATCGTCTTTATCAGCTACATGGATACCTCCTGGCCCGCCACCAAGGTCAAGCTCAACAATCCCGACCGCTTCACCCTGCTGATGGCGCCCATTTCCCGTCCCTACACCCGATCGGTCAATGCGACGCTGTCCGAAAAGCCATACGATAACTTTCAGCTCAACAAAAATATTTTGTTTGAAAGCGTGGATCAGTACATTAAATCGGCGCAGGATTGGAAGACCCTCTGTCAGGTCAACGCCATCGTATACGAGTACCACTTCCATGGGGCTCAGTATCTGAATCCCGGCTCACTCGGCTTTGCGAGAATCGTGCACGACGACGTCTGCCATTACCGTAAGCATCAAATGGACGGTCTGATCAACGACTGCACGCAGCGGTCCTTCTGGCCCAACGGCTTTTCCTTTTACGTATACGGTCGGACTCTGTTCGACAATTCCTTGACCTATGAGGAGCTGCTGGAGGACTACTTCACTTGCGCCTACGGTCAGGATTGGAAAACCGTCGAGGCATTGTTTTCCGAGCTGGGAGAGGCCATGGACGCCGAATATCTCAACGGCCAACGCTCGGCTAATCTGACGGTCGGAAAATATTACAATCCCGAAATGGCGCAAAGGTTGCGTCGGGTGGCAGAAATCCGCAAGGCCTACACGCCTTGGATCGAAGCCCACAACAATATGCCCAAGCGTGTGCAGACCGTCTCGGTTCGCTTGCTTGCGCGCTACCTTGAATACTGCGAGGGCATCAGCAAAGCGCTGATCCTGAAATGCTACGGTCTCGGTGAGGAAGCCAAAAAGGCGTACGCCGATTTTCTTGCTGACTTTGGTAAGCACGAGGTCGTCCTGGAACGCTATTACGACTTTTATCTGGCAAGATCCACCATCGCCGGCGTCATCGGAAAAACCGAAAAATCCGTTCCCGGAACCGACCGCTCGTAATCACCCCATTCTACGTGTTAACAGATAAAGGAGGAACCTGCTTTGTATTCCATCAAAAAAATCACCTCGAGCAATGTCGTCGACTTTGCGGCGGAGGAGCTGAAAAAATATCTGCGAATGATGATGCCCGAATGCGGCGATATTTCGATCGCCTATGCCCCCGCCGCCACCGACGGCTTTCGTTTGGGACTGATGGAGGATTTTGGACTGGATACCTCCGAGGCGGACGATCTCTTCTTAGACGATATTCTTCATGTCGACGTAGACGGAGAGGGAAACGGTATCATTGCGGGAAGTAACCCCCGAAGCGTGCTGCTGGCGGTC
>JAFVRI010000053.1 GCA_017504335.1 Clostridia bacterium | reverse complement strand
GCCTCGGTAACGGCACGTGCAACGTCCATCGTGACGGTGCCTGCCTTGGGGTTAGGCATAAGTCCCTTAGGACCGAGGACCTTACCCAGACGGCCGATCACACCCATCATGTCGGGGGTAGCGATAACAACGTCAAACTCGAACCAGTTCTCGGACTGGATCTTGGTCACGTACTCTTCCGCACCGACGTAGTCAGCGCCTGCTGCCTTTGCGGCATCAGCCTTGTCGCCGCGAGCAAACACGAGGGTACGAACGGTCTTACCGGTACCGTGAGGGAGAACGATCGCGCCACGAACCTGCTGGTCTGCGTGACGGGAGTCAACACCCAGACGGATGTGGACCTCAACGGTCTCGTCGAACTTTGCCTTAGCGGTCTTGCAAACGAGATCCATAGCCTCGCTCGGATCGTAAAGCTTGGTCTTTTCAATCAGTGCAACACTGTCTTTATACTTCTTACCCATAAACATCTGTTCGTTCCTCCTTATTCTTCCACAAGCACGCCCATGCTGCGTGCGGTGCCTGCGATCATGCTCATAGCAGCTTCAACGGAAGCGGCGTTGAGGTCAGGCATCTTCGTCTCCGCGATCTTGCGAACCTGCTCCTTGGTGATCTTAGCCACCTTGGTCTTGTTGGGCTTTGCGGAGCCGGACTCGATTCCTGCTGCCTTCTTGATCAGAACGGGAGCGGGAGGAGTCTTGGTGATAAAGGTGAAGGAACGGTCTGCGTAAACCGTGATAACAACGGGAATGATCAGACCCATGTCATTCTTCGTTCTTTCGTTGAATTCCTTGGTGAATACAGGAATTGCAACACCGTACTGACCCAGAGCAGGTCCTACGGGAGGCTGGGGAGTTGCCTTACCTGCGGGCAACTGCAGCTTGATATAACCCATAACTTTCTTTGCCATAATTCTAATACCTCCATTGTGGTAAATATACGGGAGAATTCAAAAAATTTTTCTCCCTCCCACCGTGACCGATCGGTCACATGTTTACGCGAGCTTAACTACGTTTGCGTCCAGCTCAACCGGCATATCGCGGCGTCCACGCTTAATGAGCACCGTAATTTTCTTCAAATCGTCGGAAACCGCCTGAACCGTTCCGGTGTAGCCCTCAAACAGTCCTTCATTGACCACAACGCTGTCGCCAACCTTGAACGCAAGCTCCACTCTCTTGGTACCAAAGTTCAGGAAATCCACTTCCTCGTCGGACAGGGGCGTAGGTCTCGATCCGGGTCCTACAAATCCCGTCACGCCGGTGATGTTACGGACTGCATGCCAGCTTTCCTCGGTCATGGTCATCTTGATGTACACATAACAGGGGAAAATCTTCAGCTCCACTTCCTTTTCCTTGTCACCGTTCTTTTCAATCACGGTTTCCACAGGAATTCGGATGTCGAAGAAAAGATGTCCGAGTCCGCGGTTTTCAATAATTTTCTCAAGGCTTGCCTTAACCTTGTTTTCGTAACCGGAATAGGTGTGCGCCACATACCATCTCGGTCCTACATTCATTTCATTAATATCGCTCATACCTTCGTCTCTCCCGTCATTACGTGAAGAGGTCAGTCAAAGCAATGATTCCCTGGGAAAAAGCATAGTCAAGGGCGGCGATGATAATCGCGCAAATCACTACCACGCCGATTACCACAAGTGTATTCTTAACCACCTGCTTCCTCGAGGGCCAGACGATTTTCTTTACTTCGCTCTTGAAGCCTCTCCAAGCTTCCTTAATTCTGCCCTTCTTCTTTTCCTTCTTAGGCTTCAAGGACTTGGATTCAACCTCAGCGACCTTCTTTTCCTGATCTGCCATTTTTTTCTCCTCCCGAATTACTTGGATTCTTTGTGAAGTGTGTGCTTGCGGCAGAACCTGAAGTACTTCTTCAGTTCAAGTCTGTCAGGGTCATTCTTCTTGTTTTTCTTCGTGTCATAGTTTCTCTGCTTGCACTCGGTGCATACCAGAGTGATCTTGACTCTTGCATCATTAGCCATATTAGCGGCACCTCCCATTTCAAATTATTTACCGTCTACCATAAGCAGACAGTCTGTGTACCTCCCTCACCGAACAGCGTGGCTCAGAGCCTTTCGGCATGGCGCTTTCCGAGCGCAACAAAAAAAGACCTGCTCGCAGAGGTAGAACTATTATACCACTTCTCTGTTTGCATGTCAATACTTTTTTGAAAATATTTTTATAAATCTTAGCTGTTTTCTGCCGAGATCGGCAGAAAACAGCCATCTTTTTGATTATTCGCTTTCCTTATCCACCTCGTCGGCGAATCGGAAGCCTGCGGTCTCGCTGACGGGCAGAGAGAATACCAGCGCATGTGCCTTGGTATCAATACCCGCATTCTGCATGATTGCCTTCATGATCTCATTCTTCTTGGCTTGATCGGAAACGATGAACACGATCTCCTTCTCCTCTGCCAAGGAAAGTCCGAAGAATTTCTCGGCACCCGCACCCGTGCCCTTACCGCGCACGGTGGTACCGCCTCTGGCGCCCGCCTCTCTGGCAGCATCCATCACCAGATCCGTATATCCCTTTTCGTAGATCGCAACGATCAACTCATAATCCGACTGCATCTTTTTCTCCTCCGTTTCCTTATGTTCCTCGATCTCAAGCACCTGTCCGGATGTTACGTACTCCAACGTACGAACTCCACCGATTCCCGACATGGGTACCGCCATAGCGACACCGCGGTTGGGAAGATCAATCTTCATATTCACGGTCAGATCCCGCTTGAGGGTTTTCAGCGTTTTTTCGGTCACCACCGACAAAAGCATGGCCTTTTCGGTTTTTTCGATGCCCAAAAGGCTCAAGGTCCTTGCATGCGCCGTGCCGTTGCAGAGCAGGCTATAGGAGACCTGTACGCCGTGATCGCGATAGAAACGCTCATATTCCGCTCCGTCGGAGCGCTGTATAATCGTAAATAACAAAAGCAGATCCTTCATATTCCCTCCATTACAAATCGATAATGTCCTCGGTTTCCTCTGCAACCGTAATTGGCTCCTCCATGACCGTCTGCTCTTCCGCTTCGGGCTTCTTTGCAGAACGCAGCTTGTAAATCAAGCCCAGCACCTGAATAGCGATCAGGGGAGTCATTGCGACCATGGCAACGACGCCAAAGGCATCCTCGACCACATTGCCGCCAACCGCGGCGCATGCGCCGACCGCAAAGGGCAAGAGGAAGGTTGCGGTCATAGGTCCCGAGGCAACTCCGCCCGAGTCAAAGGCGATAGAGGTAAAGATATCCGGAACAAAGAAAGAAAGCGTCAGGGCGATCAGGTAACCGGGCACCAGAATCCAAAGAATCGGCAATCCGGTCAACACACGGATCATGGCAATACCGACCGAAATAGCAACGCCCACCGAGAGCGCGATGGAAAGCACGCGCCCGGGAATGGCTCCCGACGTAACCTCCTCTACCTGCTTCTTCAACACATGAACCGCAGGCTCGGCAGCTACAATAAAATATCCGATCGCCATACCGAGAGGAACAATTGCCCAGCGCCATGCGCTTGCGGCAATGGCATGACCCAAATAGTTACCGACCGGCATAAATCCGACGTTCACTCCCGTCAAAAACAGAACCAGGCCCACGTAGGTATAAGCAACGCCCACCAAGGTTTTGCCAAGGCCATCGGTTCCGATGCCTCCCGTGCATACACGGAACACAAGATAAAACAAAACAATCGGACCAAGCGCGATCGCCATTTCCTTTATGTAGTGAGGAATCTCCTTCACAAACAGACCGACAATATCACGGGAATGATTGACCAAGGGCATCGTATATTCAGTTGCCGCTTCTGCATTTCCGCTGAAAATCAGAGAAAGAATCATCACCGCGAGGATCGGGCCAACCGAGCAAAGCGCAACCAAGCCGAAGTTTGCGTCGCCGCCCTCAGCTCCCGCAGAGATCGCCGCCACACCAATACCGAGTGCCATGATAAAGGGCACGGTCATCGGTCCTGTGGTGACTCCGCCCGAATCAAATGCGACTGCCAAAAATCCCTTGGGAATAAAAAATGCGAGAATAAAAATAATTGCGTAAAAAATCAGCAACAGATATTTCAGCCGAATTCGAAACAGGGTCCGAAGCATGGCAATTACCAAAAATAAGCCCACACCGATTCCCACCGCCAAAATCAAGGTCAGATTCGGAATGGAGGAAATCTGACTGGCAAGTACCTGTAGATCGGGTTCGGATACGGTGATCATCACACCTACAAAAAAGGAGACGAACACGACCAGCCAAAGTTTTCTGGAGGATGTCATTTTAGATCCGACATATTCACCCATGGGAGTCATTGCCATTTCCGCGCCGAGATTAAACAGGCTCATACCGATCAAAAGCAGAACACCGCCCATTAAAAAGGACACCAGCATTTCCGCCTTCACGGGAACAAAGGTCAGGATCAAAAACAAAACAATTCCCGTAACAGGAAGCACCGATTTGAGGGATTCGGATATTTTCTCGGACAACACGGTCCTATTTGCCAATCGCATGATATCTCCTTTCCAAAGCATTTTGTACATATTATTAAAATTATATCATACCTCCTATGAAAAAGCAAGACCCGAAAAAACTTTTTTGCTTTCTTGACAATCCCTTCCTTCGGTGATATAATAGATGGGTATAGAAATCAGGACGTCGGCATAGAATATACCGATCGTGTTTTGAGAAAGGAGAGCCATGGAAAATCTCGGATATTATAACGGACGCTATGATCGGATCGAACGCATGAGTGTTCCCATGTGTGACCGTGCTTGCTATTTCGGAGACGGGCTCTTTGAGGTCACCTATACAAGAAATCATATTCCCTATTCCCTTTCAGAGCATATGGATCGAATGTATGCCTCCGCCCGTGAATTGGGAATTCATATTGACCTTCCGCAGGATCGCTTTGAAGCATTGATCCGAGAGCTTGTCATGCGTGTGGATGCCGACGAGCAATGGGTCTACTGGCAGATCTCCCGCGGAATCGAGATCAGGGACTATCCTCCCAAAGCCGAACAAAACGCCAACATCTGGGTCATGATCCGTCCCATGTCCATCAAAAACTCCTATATCCCCATGCGCGCCATTACCCTGGAGGACAAACGCGCGCTGTACTGTCACATGAAGACCCTGAACGTACTTCCCGCGGTTCTGGCATCCGCGGCGGTAGAGCAAGCCGACGTGGACGAAGGAGTTCTGCTTCGCGGTGACCGTGTGACCGAATGTATTCATGCCAATCTTTCGATCCTTCGCGCGGACGGTGTGATTCAGACCGCCCCCACAAACGGCTTGATTCTTCCGGGTGTGGCTCGTTCCCATCTGATCCGCTTTGCCAAGAAGCTGGGCATTCCTGTGGAAGAAAGCTTTTTCTCGTTGCAGGATCTGATGGCTGCCGACGAGATCCTGGTCACCTCCTCGGGAACCCTTTGCCGCCCCATCCGTCAGATCGACGGAAAGGACGTCGGCGGAAAAGCCCCCGAAACGCTGAAACGTCTGCAGGACACCCTCTATGAGGATTTTATGAAGGAAACAACAGCTAAAGAATGAAAATCAAGCCCCACTCACATAAATGAGTGGGGCTTTTTATGACGATTCTGTTTTACTTTTTCAGGGTAGGAAGCTTACTTTCCTCAAAATCCCACACCCTTTCAGAGAATCCAATTCTCAGGAAAAGTGCTCTTTCGTAAAGAACCTCCGGCTCGATCTCAGCTCCGGAAGCACCTCCGTCGCTGATCCTATCGAATACTATATCATTCACCGACATCTGCTGTTCCGCACTATGGAAGCAATTCACAAGAGCTTTTTCGCTACCGTAGTGCTGTCCGATCAGAGGAGCCATATTCACACGTCCCATCGGGAGCGGTGTAATTATCATATCCCCAATCGTTGTATCGGTATCCCATCCGAAGGAGGGCTCCGTAACGGAGGGCTTACCGGTAATAATCTCAAACGATCCAGATTCAAACGTCACTCCGGTGTCAAATGCCAGTCCTGAATCGTTGGGACGGATAATCACGCCTTGGTTAAAATCAATGCTTCCGCTCGGTCTGATGATGGCGATCGAGTTTTGAGTGCTGATCACACTGTTGTATTCGGGTGTTACAAAATCAACGCTCACCTCAGTATCCTCTTCCTTCACGTCCACATCCGAGCCGTAAGAGGGGACATTCTCCATCGGATCATCCGTCGCAACGGTAGGTAATTCTTCATCCATGCTGTCCGCTCCGACCGACGTATCGGTTTCGGGAGATGTCATGTCATCACCTATCTGGTGATAAAAATGATGGATATTTCCCGTAGCCAAGCAAGCCTCTATCCGCTCCGCGTAGTTGACACCAACCAGACCGCCCTGGATCACATCGATTGCCTCAGCCAGACCTTCCTCATAATAAACCGAAACTTCTACCGCACCTGTTGCATAGCAGCGAAGCAGATTTTCGTAGCATTCACCAACCAATCCGCCGACAGCAATACGCGTACCCTTCACGCTCTGACTTTCCACGCGAACCGACGCGTTGGTGTAGCAATCGGTCAGAGGCGCATAGGTTTCGGAAACCAATCCGGCAGCATTGATCAGAGCCTCGTGTGCGTCCTCCGCATCCTCGGGAACCAAAACAAACGCCATTCCGTCACTCCAGCAACGGTTGATCTCACCGTAGTTCTGTCCCACCAAAACACCGCTGTTGATCATACCCTTGCCGCGCACAAACACTTCGCCGATGGCATAGCAGTTGGTGATCTCTCCACCGTTCCGTCCGGCAAGTCCTCCCGCGTCACAGTAAGGCTCGCCCATCTCTCCGACGGTAGCGCGGACATCTATGGTAAAGTTCTCAAGTCCGAGGTTGGAAACCGTAGCATCTCCACGTCCAAAGAAGCCGGCATACTCATATTCTCCCTCCACGAAGAAGTTAGAGATAACAAATCCGTTTCCGTCCAGCCATCCGTGGAAATTATTGATGGGCTCCCATTGAATACCACCAAGGTCAATATCGTTCTCCAAAATGTAATTGCCGTTTCCGCTGATCCTCCGCAGATCCTCTACCGTACGGATTTGAATCGCCTTTTCCGTGGGATGATCCTTTCCGTCATTGGGCTTTTCGCCACTCGGAGCGTTGACGTCGACGCGATCCGTCATGATAGCGGACACATCATTATCATTCAAAAAATCGTCATCAGGGCGTTGACTCATGGTATCATCGGGGCGAGAAATCTCAGCCGTTTCATGCCAATAATCATCCAAATCTGTCAACTCACCAACACCGGAGCTGATTTCCGTTCCGAGTGTTTCGGTCGCCTCCGCTGCAGCATCGGTCTCTCGGCCAACCACATCGGATTCATCCCCCGTCTGGGAAGCGTCCGACTCCGTCTTTGCTTCGGAATCGATAACACCGTCCGTATTTTTGTCGCTGCCGTCCGTAGTGATTTTAATATCACAGGCAACCAGGAAGACCGTCAAAAGCAATATAGCAAGCAAAATGAACAGTCGTTTCATAAAAACCTCCTAAACAGATTACGCAATCACAATCCTTTGCTATCATCAGTATATCACATGCATGAAATTTTGTCAAGCAAGCTATTTTCCCACACAAAATTTAGAAAAGATCTCAGAAACGATCTCCTCGCCCAGCTCTCTTCCATCGATCTGACCGAGCGAAATCAGAGCATCCTCGATCCCCACGCAGCACAGATCCAAGGGAAGCTCTGCCTTTAGATCGGCAAGTGCACTCTCCAGCGCTTCCTCCGCCGAAGAAAGTGCGGCAAACTGTCTGGCACCCGTCACAATCGCTTCCTGTCCAATGCTCAGGTCTCCGTCGATAAAGAGACCGTCAATAACGGTAGCAAGCTCTTCAAATCCCTCTCCATTTTTGGCAGAAACCGAAACATCTTGCGCGAAGTACCCCGCAAGGGGCGTCATATCCGCAAAGGTCTCCCGATCACTTTTGTTCCAAAGAGCGATTGCAGGAATGCCCAATTCGGCAATTTCACGTGCCAGCTCAAGGTCCTCCGTTCTCGGCTCCTCCGAGGCATCAAACACCGCAAGGATCAACCCCGCGCGGTGCATTTCCTCTCTGGTTCGTTCAATTCCCATGCTCTCCACAGGATCCTCGGTATTCCGAAGCCCCGCCGTATCACACAGACGCAGCAGCGTCTTTCCGAGTGCGGCAGATTCCCGAAGCACATCTCGGGTCGTTCCCTCAATATTGGTCACAATCGCGGCATCGTAGCCGAGAATCTGATTATATACCGAGCTTTTTCCCGCATTGGTACGTCCGCAGATGACCGTGGGAATTCCCTCGCTAACCGCACGTCCTGTCTTATAGGTTTTTGCCAGCCTGCGGATCCCGAAAAGTCCTTCCTCTACGGAGGCAATGATCTCATCCCGACTCATTTCCGACAGATCCTCGTCTGGAAAATCGATGGCGGCAAAGATGGATGTCATCACCGAGCGCAGCTGCTCATAGATCGCTTCGGTGCGATGAGACAGATGTCCCTTCATTCCACTTCGCGCCAAAGCGAGCTGCCCTTCTGTTCCCGCCTGTAGCAGATTGCCAAGTGCCTCCGCCTCGGTCAGCTTCATTTTTCCCGACAGATAAGCACGGCGGGTAAATTCTCCCGCCTCAGCGGCTCTCGCTCCCGCCGACAGAGCGGCGGAAAGCACCTTGCTTGTCACGAGAATGCCCCCGTGACAGGTGATCTCAACCGTGTTCTCTCCTGTGAATGAACGTGGAGAATAAAAGCAGGTTGCCATTCCGTCGTCCACACTGTCTCCGTTTGGCATGACGATCTCCCCATACACGCACTGCCCGTGAGCAATCTCGGAAAGATTCTTTTTGCATGCGGGACGAAAGATCCGTTCTCCCACCGTGATCGCATCCGAACCTGAAATTCGGATCATGGCAACGCCGCCCGTTCCGTAAGGAGTACCGATGGCGGCAATGGTATCTAACAGCTTCATGTATTTATCCTTCTTCTATGAAAATGGAAAAGAGGCGCCGCTTTCGCGACACCTCTATCGGCTTTTTTATTCAGCCTCAACGATCTCCTCGAAATCGTCATCCGCATCGTCCAGCAATGCATCGCAATCATCGCACTCGTCCAGCAGATCATCGCAGTCGTAAACCAACTCCTCGGTGTACTTCTTAACCAGCTTATAGATCACAAAAGCGATGGCACTTGCAACAGCAACAGCAGCCAAGCTGATCACAATGATCTTTGCGTAGTTAGTCTTTTTTCTCTTAAACAACTTCATAATCGTATCCTCCCATTTATAAAAAATATATAAGAACTTTCCGTATCTTTAAGTATAGG
>JAFVRI010000010.1 GCA_017504335.1 Clostridia bacterium | reverse complement strand
TATCCTCCGAAATCTCGGTGCGCTTTGATTTTTCCATTAACGCGGATACGTTGCTGGAGCGATTTTCTCACTATGCTGTTGTTCTGCGTTCACCTCGGGGTGAGCGGCTTCTTGCCGCCGATCCGCAATATGCCGAGGTTGTTTCAAATGATTCCGAGCAGACATCCGATCGCTTTTTCTTTAAGGGACTTGCCTCGTCGAATATTTCTTTGGGAGGAAATTTAGGGGTTGGTACGGCGGTGATTCCCGTATATTTGGACCGTCTGCTCAGCACCTCCTCTCAGGGCTATATCCATTCCCTTGGAGATACGATTGTTTACTTCAATAAAGAATACATGGATGCGTTGGACCATTCTTTACGTACCTATTCCGCAAGTGGAAGCAGAGTGTACCTTCAATTTTTACTTACCGCGAACGGATCTGATCTTTCTGTTTCAAACGGAAAGATGATCGGTGCCTCCTATGATATGCCGAATCTGTTTTCCGAAGCGGTGTTGGTGAAAATATGTGCTGCTACCGAATTTTTGGCGGAGCGCTACGCACAAGAACAAATGGGCTCCTTCCATGGTGTGATCTTAGGATGTTCGATTGACGATCCGATGATGAATTATTGTGGAACCTTTTCCCACGATCGTTATGCAGAAATTTATGCTCTGTATCTGACTGCTGTTGCCAATTTCTTGCGTACGGTTTCTCCGACGGCGGATTTGGTGATCCCGTTCAGCGCGGATAATTCCTACGGAGATGGGGAAGCCAATGGCGCGTCCTATCATGCAGGACGACTTCTCGAAAAAATTCTGCAAATTCAGGATGACGGCTTTTCTGTTCCGTTTTCGTGCAGCACCATGATTTGCATGGATATGGATCAGGCATCGTCCAACAAGTGGACGGCGGATACGGTTCATCTTTATTCTTCTTACTTTAAAAGTCTGCGCTCCAGATATGAAAGCGCACCGCTTCATTATACGGTGTGCTGGGAGATTCCCGATTCAATGGGAGTGAATGCGGCAGGCGCAAACTATGCGTACTCGTACTATAAGCTGATCAGAGATCCGCAGATATCCTCCTTTGTGATTTCCTTCTTGCGGGAGGAAGCCAAAGAAAGAGAGCGATTGTCGGAATTCAAGCAGCTTCTTCGGTACATAGATACGAAGGACAGCATCTCGGTGACGACACCGTTTCTTTCCTATTTCGGACGGAGTTCATGGGATCAGGTAATAGACGGAGCCACACAGAAGAATTATGCCGTTCGATCGGAATATTCAGGAACGGTTGCGGTCAGCGACACAGGACGTTTTTCAGGCAGTTTTCCGTATATCGATTTCTCATCCGGAGATCTTGACGGATGGTTTTCCGACACGTCGGGAGCCGATCTCAGACTGGATTACGGAACCGGTGGTGCACGTGTCTTGAAGGGAACGCTTTCGTTTCGTCCCTCCGAGGAATACGGTGAGATTCTGTATCTGTACGAATTTCCGGAGCGTTTTTCTCATACCCCATACATTCAGCTTCGTATGGAGCTGAATGATGACGAAGAGGAGGAAGCCCGGCCCTATCAGATCGTGGTTGCCCTCGGAAATCCTCAGCATCGGGTGACGGCACAAACCATTGTGAACGTGGGAGAGCCTTCAACTGTAGGCATGGATCTTCGTGCCTTTCCGAAGGACCAACTGATGACTTATCTTAATATCAGCATTCGACCGTTGAACGGGGATAGCGAGACTGTTACGGTTCGCTTGTATGATGTGATCGGATACAGCGAGCAGCAATCCTCGGACGAGCTCCGTGAACGAATCGAAGAGGATCGGGCAGAGATTCGAGATATGACACATGTCTCCGACGGAGACACAGAGGAACAAAAGTGGTGGATTGTTGGCTTGGTTGCATTGATTGTTTCCGTTGTGATCGGAATCTTGATCTGCTTCAGACGAGAGGATGAATCGGAGCAGGATGAGAAGCCACAGGATAACGAATAAAATTTACAGATAGAAAGGGGATCCGTATGGCGGGCTTTGTACATCTTCATTTACACAGTGAATACAGCTTGTTGGATGGCGCATGCCGTATCCGTGAGATCCCCAAGCGAGCCGCTGAATGCGGTCATACAGCAGTAGCGCTGACGGATCACGGTGTGATGTATGGCGCTGTTGCTTTTTGGCGTGCGTGCCATGAAGCGGGAATCAAACCGATTATTGGTTGTGAGGTTTATGTAGCGCCTAAATCCCGCTTTGATAAAAGCGGAGGAGAGAAATACTCCCATTTGGTTTTGCTTTGCGAAAATGAAATCGGATATCAGAATCTGATTCATATGGTTTCCAAAAGCTTTACTGAGGGTTTTTATTCTAAGCCGAGAATCGATCTGGAGCTGCTTCGTCAGCATTCGGAGGGATTGATTTGTCTTTCGGGATGCTTGGCAGGAAGAATACCGACCCTGCTTCTGATGGGAGACTATCAGGGGGCGGTAACCTATGCCCGTACCTTATCCGAAATTTTCGGAAAGGATCGATTTTATATCGAACTGCAGAACCACGGAATGAGTGAGCAGACCGAGGTCCTTCCCGAGCTGGTGCGCCTGGCAAGGGAATGTAATCTCCCCATGGTCGCAACCAATGACTGTCACTATTTACGTCGGGAAAATGCGCAGACTCAGGCACTTCTGCTCTGCATCCAAACCAATACGGTGATTACGGATGGCAGACCCATTGGCTTTGAGACCGACGAGTTTTACTTTAAAAACGACGATGAGATGCGGATGCTGTTCGGCGCGTATGAGGGCGCGATCGAGAACACGCAAAAAATCGCGGATCGTTGCCATTTTGAATTTTCTTTTGGGGAACAAAAGCTCCCGTCCTTCCGAGTTCCCACCGGAGAAACCGCAGATTCCTTCCTTAGAAAAAAGACCGATGAGGGAATGCAACGACGAATGAGGAATGGCTCGTTGGTGATTCCGGAAGGGCAGGAATCTGTTTACCGCAATCGAATTGAATATGAGCTTGGCGTCATATCGCAAATGGGATATTCGGACTATTTTCTGATTGTTCAGGATTACGTGAACTATGCCAGAAGCAAATCCATTCCCGTAGGTCCCGGAAGAGGATCGGGCGCGGGAAGCTTGGTTGCGTTTCTCAATGGAATCACCGATATTGATCCGATTCGGTTTGATCTTTTGTTTGAGAGATTTTTGAATCCGGAACGTGTTAGCATGCCCGATATTGATATGGACTTTTGCTACAATCGAAGGGACGAAGTGATTCGTTATATGTTTGATCACTACGGCGAGGATCATGTTTCTCAGATTATTACCTTTGCAACCTTGGCTGCGCGAGCTGCTGTCCGAGATGTGGGAAGGGCAATGGGAATGCCCTATGCGGAGGTAGATGCGGTAGCAAAGGCAATTCCGCAGGAGCTTGGAATTACCTTGGAGAAGGCTTTGAAGCTTTCAAGCTTTAAAGCAATCTATGAATCCTCCGAAAAGATCAAAAGGCTGGTGGATACCGCTGTTGAAATCGAGGGTATGCCAAGGCAGATGTCGATTCATGCGGCGGGAATTGTGGTGACCGATGTTCCGGTATCTCAGTATGTGCCGTTGGCGGTCAGCAATGGAACCATTGTTACCCAGTATGATATGGATACATTGGCGGATCTTGGACTGTTGAAATTCGACTTTCTGGCGCTTCGGTATTTGACCATTATCGAGGATGCCTGCAAAACCATTCGGGAAAAGGATCCTTCCTTTGATATAGAAAAAATTCCTCTTGACGATGCAAGGACCTATTCCTTGATCGCAAAGGGGAGCACCCTTGGATTGTTTCAACTGGAATCAGCGGGAATGCGGCAGACTCTGACAGAGCTGAAGCCACAGGGACTTGAGGATATCATTGCCGCCATTGCGCTCTACCGTCCGGGACCAATGGATTCAATCCCCAAGTATATTCATATGCGGCATCACCCGGAGGATGTGCAATATGCGCATCCGCTTTTGGAGCCGATTTTAAAATCTACTTATGGCTGTACGGTGTATCAGGAGCAGGTTATGAGTATTTTCCGCGTGATCGCGGGATATACCTATGGACATGCGGATGTGGTTCGCCGTGCCATGTCTAAGAAAAAAGGAGATGTTCTGCAGGCGGAACGCCAAAGCTTCATTGAAGGCGCGATGAGAAATCAAGTAGATCGGGAGATTGCGGAGCAGCTCTTTGATGATATGGCATCCTTTGCCAATTATGCATTCAATAAAAGCCATGCCGCTGCCTATGCGGTGATTTCCTACCGCACCGCCTATTTGAAGC
>JAFVRI010000052.1 GCA_017504335.1 Clostridia bacterium | reverse complement strand
TTCTCTCCCAAGGTAATGAGCGCCTTCTCTACCCGCTGGCGAGTACAGTCACACCGATACTCTACCTCCAGCTCGTCAAACACGTCGTATTCGATCCCCTGAAGCGCGATGTCCGCGATCTCCTTGTTACTCAGTCCCCGATCAAACAGCCTTGAAATATTGGCAAGCTCGGGCACGTTCCTTTCAATGGCATCCACCGTTTCGGGATTGGCAAAGGGCAAAAGCTGAATGAGGACACCGCCCGCCGCACGGCAGGAAAGATCGGTATCCACCAACACACCGAGGGCGCACACGGTAGGAACCTGCTCACTGTTGGCATAGTATGCCGCAATATCCTCGGCGATCTCTCCGCTCTCCAAGGGGATCGATCCCGTATAGGGCTCGGCACCGCCCTCATCGCGGATGATGGTCAGGGTTCCCTGTCCAACGGCACCGCCCACATCCAGCTTTCCGTTGGATTTCAGGGGCAGATCCACCAGAGGATTCTGAATATATCCCTTTACGTTTCCGTAGTAATCGGCGACCGCCAGCACTCGTCCTGCGGGTCCGTCTCCGCCAAGGGTCACGGTAATGGAGCTTTCCTTATCGCCCATCATGCACCCCATCATGGAGGTGACGGTCAAAAGGCGTCCGAGGGTCGCCGTTGCCGTGGGGGTCGTTTTGTGGATCTCCACCGCGGCATCCACAAGAGGCTTTGAATGAATCACGTGGATTCTTGCGCTTCCGTCTCTGGTCATGGCGCGAAGAATGGTTGCATACTGTTTTTCCATGTTTTTATGTATTCCTTTCGGTTTGTTTCTTACGGTTTGATGGCTCTGGCGGCAAAATACCAACGCTCGGTTGTTTCCACGGGATCGGACGCTTCATAGTCCCCATAAATCCCAAGAACCTCAAAGCCCGCCTCACCCAAGAGGCGACAAAGGGTCTCCCGATCATAGCACCGCTCTCTTTGATGCTCGTCGGCTCGCTCATAGGAGCCGTCCCTTTGCTCCTCAAAGACCGACAGGTAAAACTCACAAATACCCGTTTCCCTGTTGTATTCGTTTTGCCATCCGCAAAATGCGGCATCGTCCTCTAAGATATAGGCGTTATCGCCATAAATATTTTCAAATTTGTAGGTACTGTTCACGTCAAAAAGAAAGAGTCCGTCGGGATCCAGATAATTATGCACAAGAGAAAATACCCGTGCCAGATCCTTCTCCTCAAGCAGATAATTGAGGCTGTCCAAGCAGCAGACGGTGGCGCCCACCGTGCCGTACAGCTCCAGCTCTCTCATATCCTGCAAAAGATACAAAATGCCGCCTCCCTCGCTATATGCCTCCGCCAGCATTTCGGCACTTCCGTCCACACCGATCATGTCGTATCCACGATCGGCAAGGATCCGGGTCATTCGTCCCGTTCCGCATGCCAGGTCAAGAACCAGCTCGGGTCTTTTTCCCAAAAATCGGTCAAAGAGTCTCTCAAAAAAATCCGCCCATGCCTCGTAATCCAGATCGCTGTTCAGGCGGTCATAGACCCGCGCGATGGCATCGTAGCCTTCACATCCGCTCATTTTGCTTCTTCCTCGATTTCAAGATAATCGTAAATCTTATAAAGATCCCCCGCGCCCATGATCACAATAACATCCCCCTCTCCGATCTCCTCGGAAAGAAGCGCCGCAGACCGTTCGGGCGAGCCGCCGTACATTGCCCGCGCACCGACTCGCTCGGCAAGCTGCGCGGAGCTGACACCCCATTCGTTCTGCTCTCTGGCGGCATAGATATCCATGAAGATCACACGGTCTGCCGCATCAAAGGCACAGGCAAATTCCTCAAAGAGAGCCTGTGTTCTGGAATAGGTATGGGGCTGATACACGCAAATGAGCCTTCCCCTTGCCAAGCCCTTGGCTCCGCCAAGTGTGGCACGGATCTCGGTGGGATGGTGACCGTAATCGTCATAAACGGGAGCGCCCTTGAGGGTCCCCTTTTTTTCCATTCTGCGAGCCGCTCCTTGGAAGTTAGACAGACCCTTGGCGATTTCTTCCGCATCCAGTCCGCACAGATCGCAAGCGGCGGCAGAAGCAAGGGCGTTATACACATGATGCCGTCCCGTCACCGAAAGGGTCACGTGACAGAAAAACGCCCCATGCTTGAGAATATCAAAGGAATAGCATCCGCCCGACTCCTCAAGGGATACCGCAGAGAAATCCACCGCGCGGTTCTCGATGCCGAAGGTGATCTCCTCGCCCTCGTATCCCTCCAAGGACAGAAGGACGTTTTCATCATCCCCGTTGACCACCGCATAGCCATCCTTTCCCGTCCGAGCGGCAAACTGTCCGAAGGACGAGCGGATCTGATCCATGCTCTTAAAATAATCCACATGATCCATTTCCTCGTTCAGGATCACCGCGACCGTCGGGTTGAAATCCAAAAAGGAGTCCATATACTCACATGCCTCAAACACAAAGGTGTCCCCTTCTCCGAGGCAATAGGCGCCGCCCATCTCAGCCAGCTCCGCCCCCGAAAGAACGGTGGGATCCTTCTTTGCCCGCAGAAGCGTATGGGCGCACATAGAGGTGGTGGAGCTTTTGCCGTGCATACCCGACACACCCACACGGATCGGATATGCCATCATCAGGTATCCCATGTAATCGGCACGGGAAATACAAGGGATGCCCCGCTCCCTCGCACGAACGTATTCGGGATTTTCCGGGGAGATGGCAACGGTATAGACCACCGCGTCATAGTCCTCAATCTGCTCCGCGCGATGCTCACGGAATACCATAATTCCTTCCCGCTCAAGGCGGTCGGTCAGGTCGGTTTTCATCCGATCCGAGCCACCGACCCGATATCCTCTCCGATGGGTCAGATGTGCCAGAGACGACATATTGATTCCACCGATTCCGATAAAATAAACGCTCCCACAAAGGCCAAGCATTTCGCCGATCCGCTTTGCTCCGTAATGGGTATTTTCGGTTGCCATCCTTCTCTCCTTTCGCAAATTTTTTCAAAAAAATTCAGATGTTCACAAAAAAAACGCAAAACCATTGTATAACCGTCAAAATCGCATTGTATAATAGTATCAGTATGATAGATTCCGAATGGAATACATGGAGGTAACGAACATGCAAATCACAGACATCAAAGTAAGGAAGCTCTTTGACGAGGGTCCTATGAAGGCGATCGTTTCGGTCACCTTTGACGGTCAGCTGGCAGTTCATGACATCAAGGTCATCAATGCCCGCGACAAGTATTTCATCGTCATGCCCAGTCGCAAAAATCCCGATGAGACCTACCGCGATATCGTACATCCCATCAATGCATCGTTCCGCAGCATGGTGGAATCCGAGGTCATCGCCGCATACTGGGCAGAATATGAGGCTGCAGAGGCTGCTGCCACCGAGGCTGAAGAGGCTGACGTGGAGCAAACCGTATAAGGCTTCAAGAAGAGGTGGTTTGACAGCCGCCTCTTTTTTCTGTTTGTAGGGGATTTTATCAAAGCCCCCATCATAAGATTTTATGCGTTCAGATCTGCCCGTGTGACAAAAGTACGCGATCTCTTTCGATCATCACAAGCCCATAGGACGGTACACCGTCCGCGGGATGTCCCAGACTTCCGGGATTCATGACCCATATGGGATGATCAGACAGGATCCCTCCCCCCAGGTCACTTCCCTCGGGCAAGTAGCGCTCCAGCCGTTCATGGGTATGCCCGAATAAGAGAATGTCCGCTCTGCGTCTTGCGGCATAGGCAATGGCGGCATCCTCTCCGTATTTCACGTCATAAGGGGTATATCCGTGCATCATCAGCACCCGAAGCGAGCCGAACCGAAGCATCCGCTCGATGGGAGCATCGCTACCGGAGAAAAAGAGATCGCAGTTTCCCTTGACCGAAATGGGAGTAAGATTCGCTTGCGGAAAGGAAAGCTCCTCCACATCCCGCAATCCGTCTCCGAGAAACAAAACCGCGTCGGCATCCCGATGGCGAAGGATCACGTCCCTTGCCCGATCGATGCGTCCATGGACGTCGGAAAAGACCAACAGCTTCATACCGTTGCCGCTTCTCTCGCTCTCATATCCTCCTTACGGTAGACAGAGCCCTTGGGAATCAGGAAACGAAGTCCCGCGGGAATCAGCGATACGTGAAGCTCGTCATAGCGAATGACCTCGCCGTCCACACTGACGTTGGCGCCGTGATCAAACACGATGTCGATTCCGTCCACCTTTTTATGGGTCAGAACCGTACCAAACTCGGGATTATCCAAATGCGTTCCTTTTTTATAGCTACCGACGAGCGCCACGAATTTTCTTCTTGAAATGTCATTGACCACAAGGGAATCCAGTCTGCAATCAGTCAGATTGGCGCGGGGATTGGAGTGAAATCCGCCGCCGTAAAAGCATCCCTTGCCGCAGGTCACCAACAGCAGCTTCAGGTCATCCGCTTGCTCGTCTCCGCGCACAAGATGCTTGATGGCAACGCCGGGCTTTTTGATCAAGGTAGCGATCAGACCCGCGATGTACGCCATTTTCAGGGGGATCCATTTTTTCTTTTTCATTTCCGCCGTCTTGACCACCACCTCACAGTCAAAGCCTGTATTGACCATATTGATGGCAAAGCGGTCGTTGCACTGGATCACGTCAATAACAAGCTCCGAGGCATCCAGTTGCGCTCCGATATCGAAAAACAGATTCGTCTCGGTAAAATTTCTGGCAAAATCATTGCCCGTACCGGAGGGGATCAATCCTACCGCGGCACGATCCTTCTGCTCCGAGCTCATAACACCCGTCACGACCTCGGACAGCGTTCCGTCTCCGCCGCAGGCATAAAAGCGAAGCTCTGTCTCCACGGTGGCAATCATCCGTTTTACGTATTCGGTAGCCGCGCCCACGCCTTCGGTCATATAGATTTCAAAATCCACGCCTCGTTCCTGACAGATCTGCTCGATCTGGCTCTTGATTTCCGGAATGGTTTGTCCTTTTCCCGCAAACGGATTTAAAATAAAACAATGCTTCATACACTTCTCCTTGCCCATATAGGCGGATAATTTTGCTGTTTTCGCATACATATTTATTATAGCACAAAAATTCTCTTTCGTCAACCGAGAATTCAAGGTACCTTTTTGGAAATGATGCATAAACTTTCAACAAGAGCCTTATGCCAAAAATTCATTCATCGGGAGGAACCGAATATGCAAATCGACCGCAAAGCTTTGGAGCAATTGCTTGCCATGAACGACCGACAGCTCAAATCCTTTATTGAACGGCTGGCACGGTCCGGAGGCATTGATCCTCGGGAATTCAATATGGATCCCTCCAGCATTCAAAGCATCCGCCAAGCCCTTTCGGGTGCCACGGATGAGGATCTGCGCCGTGTTGCCGAGCAATACGAAGCCAACCGAAAAAAGAGAGGATAAGCCATGGAAGCCTTTGAACGGCAAGGAGCCGATTCTCCTCCCGATCTGAGTGGTGCCATTGAGAAGATCATGGCGCATCCCGAGCTGATTTCCGCCGTTGCGTCGGCATTGGGAAAGACTCCTCCCTCTGAGGAGAAGCCCGCAGTACCGCCGCCCGAAGCGGAGACGGTCTCAGTCTCTTCACCCGATCTTAGCGCGGCGAGTGCGTTGCTCCCCCTGCTCACCAATCTGCAAAAGGGGGCATCCAAGCCCCCCGACAACGACCGTTCCCGACTCCTTTGCGCTCTCAAGCCCTATGTAAGCCCTCAACGGAGAAATGCCATTGACACCCTGCTTCGCTTCTCTCAGATCGAGGAG
>JAFVRI010000009.1 GCA_017504335.1 Clostridia bacterium | reverse complement strand
GTTCCGGCGGGGATGAGCTCCCCTCCCGCACTGCAGCACTCTATATTTTGATTAGAAATTTTGCATTCAAAACGCCACTTGGGCCGTTTATTCCTCAGTTCCTCTCAAGGATGGGTTAAACGCGTCGCGCAAGCCGTTACCAAACAGGTTGAAGCTGAGCATCAACAAGCTGATAAACAGCGAGGGGAAGAGCAGCATATGGGGGTAGGTGAACAGATAGTTCTGACCCGTTGCAAGCATGGTTCCAAGGCTGGTCAGGTTACCGGTGCTAAGGCTGATGATTCCGAGGTAGCTAAGGCTGGTCTCGGAGAAGATAACACCGGGAATGACGAGCACGCTACCGGTGATCAGAGTACCGATCGCGTTGGGGAAGATATGCTTGAACATAATGCGAAGATCTCTTGCGCCAAGTGTTCTTGCAACCAAAACATACTCTTGGTTCTTAAAGCGGTAGAATTGCATTCTGGTTCTTGCCGCCATACCTGTCCATCCCGTCAGGAAGAAGGCGATGAATAGGATCAAAACGTGCGAAACGTTAAAGTGATATTTGAGCAGCGTGATCACGATCATGAACGGAACGGAGGAAAGCAGCTCCACGATACGCTCCATGATGATATCGACCTTGCCGCCGTAGTAGCCCTCGATCGCACCGTAGATCGCACCCACAAAGAGGTTGACGCTTGCAACGATGAACGCGAGGAACAAAGAGAATCTGGTTCCGCTGGCAAGGCAGGTAAAGACGTCCTTACCGGCGTTGTTGGTGCCAAAGAGGAACAGGGGCTCGGTGATTCCGTCGTCCGCTACCGCATGCTGATAAATATAATATTCGCGGTAGTCAACACGAACCATCCAGGAGTTCTGCTTCTTTTCGGCGTAGTTATACAGCTTGGTGTCACCCTCCCAATACATCTTGGAGGTGTATTGGTCGCGGCCGTCACCGGTATCCTTTTCATAGATCGGAATGAAGTTACCGTTCTTATCAAAGACGATCTCGGTCTTTCTTCCCGCGCCAAGCTTGGTACGGTACCAGATATTTGCGTTGTTCTGATCCTGCTCTGCCTCCGGTCTGCGCTTGAATTCGGTAATGGGCAGGATAACCTGAACGTTGTTCGCATCCTGATATGCCTGCAGTGCCTTATATTGAGAGTCGGTTAACTCAACGTACTTGACACCGACTGCGTTATAGGTATCCAGACGGAAGGAGTAGAGCGTCTTTGTTTTACCCATGTAGGTTTCCTCGCGCGCCTCAACGTCGCTCATAATGACCTTGCGGCCAAGCTCCTGCTGGATCGCGCGGTACTGGTCGTAAGCCAGCTGGTTGACCTCTTTTTCCTGACCGCCGTCCCAGAACGGGATGCCGAGGTTATAGAAAATGGGGTTCTTGGGCAGCACGAAGGAGTAGTTGTTGTCCTCGTACGCAACGCTGAAGGGAGTAAGAAAAGGTGCAAGCAGAGCAAACAGGAGCAAAATGCCGATGATGATGGCAGCCACGACGGACGCCTTGTTTTTTGCAAAGCGGCGCAGCGCATCCTGGAAATAGGTCAGGGGCTTGGTTTCCAGCTTTGTATCGTGCAGGTTGTCGTTGGTGGCGCGGAAAACGAATTTTTCGCTTGAAATCTTATAGTCTTGTGCTCTCATTATCTTGCCCCCATTCTGATTCTCGGGTCAATAAAGCCGTAGGAAAGGTCGATGACCAATGCCGCAACCAGACTGACGAGCAAGTAAAATCCGGACAGCATCATATAGAAGTCATAATCCATGGAGTTGATCGCGGTCAGATAAAGACCGCCAACGCCGGGGATCGTGAAAATTTTCTCGATAACAAGAGAGCCCGAAAGCACGCCGATAAACTCACCCACAATGGAGGGGAAGATCGGCACCATCGCGTTGCGGAGCGCGTGACGGACGGTTGCTTTGGATTTAGTAAGGCCCTTGGTTCTTGCCAGTAGCATAAACTCACTGGTCAGGACCTCGGTCAGCTCCGCGCGGGTTCCGCGCGCATAACCTGCGATCGATCCGAAGGACATCGCCAGCACCGCGGGAATCATGGACTTGAACATCGTCCACGAGAAGTAATTGTTATTCGCCTCAGCCAGAGATGCCATCTTCAGGGGCAACAGGTCAAATTTAAAGCAAACGGTATATAAAAGCAAGGACGCGTATACGAAGGAAGGCACCGAGATAAAGACCATTACGGCGGTGCTGATGACGTGGTCCTGCCATTTATTCTTCTTCAGTGCGGCAAAAATGCCGAGCGCAATACCAAGCGGCACTGCAAACAGGGAGGAATAAATATTGATCAAAATTGTGGGGGGAAGCTTTTCAACAAAAACGTCCCAAACGTTCTGCCCGCGATATTCGGGCATGCTGACGCCGACGCCGAAGTCGCCGTCCAAAACGATTCTTCTCAGATACAAGCCAAATTGCTCCATAATGGGGCGATCGTAGCCTCTTGCCTTGAGCTGAGTGAGAAGCTTGGTCGCATCCTCACCGACACCGACAGAGGTTGTATCAACGGGAAGTAATTTGATTAACACAAAGCACACAACAAATATAATCGAGAAGGTCATCAGCATAAGACCGATTCTCTTTAATACATATTTGAACATGTACATACTTTGTAATCTCCTTTCTTCTTTGTTTTCGCACGCAAATCAAAACAGACACAAAGAGGGATAGTCAAAAACTATCCCTCATGTGTTAACATTTAAGACGCGACTTATTTGTAGTTCAGGGTGCCGCCTGCCTCTTGGACAGCTGCGATCCAACCTTCGTCGTCGTAGTTAAAGGTCATGTATCTGAATCCACCGTAACCCATAAAGGTATTGTACTCGTAGGTAACGTAGTCAACCTTGAAGGAGATCAGGGAAGCACCGAAGCTGTTGTAGGTAGGAACTGCATAGTATACCTTCAAAACTTCCTTCTCAAGAGCTGCGATGAGCTGAAGTCTCTGGCTCTCCTCAAGTGCTGCGGAAGACCAGTCGTACTTCGCATCAGAGTAACCGTTGAGGCATCCGTACCAATCCATCAGGGACATGGTCTCGGTGATATCTGCGCCGTTCTCGCCAACGCCCTTCATGGTGAAGGTCATCATAACCTTGGTGGTATCCCATGCAGCAGCATAGCGATAGCCCTCATCCAGGTAAGCGAGGAGGAAGTAGCCGGGATCCCATGCAGCACCGGTCCAACCGCCCATGCAAACGTCATATGCGCCTGCGCGGAAGTCGTTAGCCCATGCAGCTGCGAAATCCTTCAGCTCGAGGTCGATCTTGCCCTCAAGAGGCGTGCCGACAGCCAGCGTCTGCCATGCAGTCTTGATGTACTCGAAGTGTCTCTGAACTGACTCGTTGATAGCGCCGGTACCGAAGGTCAGGACAACCTTGTCGCCTTACTTGATGTCGCCTGCTGCCAGAGCCTCGTTGTAAGCCTTGGTGAGGAGTTCTCTTGCCTGGTCGAGGTCGTAGCCGGTGATGGCTGCAACTGCCGCGTCAAGATCCTCGTACTGCGTGTAGTCAACGCCGTAGATCTCGCAAAGAACCTTCTTACCCTCGTCGGTGTTTCTGTAAACGCCGCCGTTCTCTACGTCATAGTAGTGCATAGAGTTGAACAGACCGAAGCCTGCAAGAGAGGAGGTGGTGCACTTTGCGGTGTAGTCAGCTCTGTTGATGGACAGAGAGAGTGCCTTTCTGAAATCCTGATAGGTCAGAAGGAGCTTGTTTACGCCCTCGGACTGACGAGCCTCAAGCTGAGAAGCGTCGGACTGGAGCTGGAGAGATCCAACGAAATCGTCGGGAGTGAAGTATGCTCTGTCGGAGGTCTTGTAGTCGTCTGCGATGGTAACGTCAATGCCGATATCATCGATTTCGCCCTTCTGGAACATCAGCCATGCGGAATTCCACTCCTTAACAGTGTCGCATACGATTCTGTCGGTCTGATACTGGCCCTTGTACTCGTCCATGTTGTAGCCGTACCAGTTCTCGTTTCTGACGAGAACGTACTGCATACCGGACTGGAAGCTCTCGAGCTTGTAGGGACCCCAGCTTGCAGTGTTCAGCGCGTTGGTGCAGTAGGTGGAGGTCCAGAGAGTAGCACCCTCAGCAGGAGCTACCTTGCAAGCCTCCCACTTTGCCTTGTGAACGAGAGGCAGAGAAGCGAGGTTGTAAGCAGCCTTGTAGGAGAGGGAGCCGTCGTCCTTGAGCAGGTCGAGGGGCTGAGAGAGAACGATTACGATCTCATAGTTGTTGTCGCCAACGAAAATACCAACCTCATCGAAGTCAACTTCGGGGAAGGTGTAGTAGGTAACGAAGAAATCGAGCTCTTCGTTGGGCTCGGTCTGCCACCAGCCGATCAGAGCATCCCATGCAGCCTTCAGGGTTGCATCAGCCTTGATCTCAGCCATGGTCTTGCCTTCCATAGCAGCAGCGGTTTCAGCAGTGAAAGCGCACTCGCCGAGGTAGTTGGCAATGAGGTAAGCAGCGGTCATCGCTGCATCATAGCTTGCGGGGAAGTCCATAGCTGCGCGGAGGGAAACCTCTGCGTCAACGGTGTCCTCACCGATTTTGAGAGATCCTGCGGGAGCCAGCGTGAAGACGATCTTGCTGTCAAGCTCCTCAGCAGTGTAAACTGCGTAAGGACCGTCAGCTGCGAACCAGCCCTCCTGACCCTGCTTTACGTAGTTCTGCGCGTTAACAAGGTTAACGGAGCCTGCGTAGAAGCTGTCAGCGCGGTAGTGCTGGAACAGAGGATCGAGCTGCTCCTTCATGGTGTATACGAAGTCGTTTGCATCAATAGCGGTGCCATCGTCCCACTTCATATCCTCACGAAGGGTGATCTTGTACGCGTAGCCCTTGCCCTCCTCGGGAAGGTTCCAAGCTTCTCTGTAAGCATCGGTAACGTCCTCGAGCTTGGTAGCAGCGCCATACTGCATCACGAACTCGCCGGGTACGATCTCGCCGTACTCGTCATACTTGAAATCGTAGCTGAAGAAGGAACCTGCGATGTAGCTCATGATCTGAGTATCGTTGTTGTCCTGGTAGGTCAGCTCGTTCCAGTTAGAGGGAGAGAGCGAGGTGTAGGTGTTGTAGGTGTAGAATTTGGGGTCCTTGTGACCGGTGAAGTCTTCTTCAACGGTAGGATCCTGGCTGGGGTTCTGTGTTCCGGTGGTTCCCGCGGTCGTTCCATTTGCAGGGCCGTTATTGCCGCCGCAAGCGAACAAACCTACGCACATCAGTGCTACGAGCATTACTGCCAAAACACGGATAACAAGGTTTTTCATTGTTTTTTCTCCTTTTCAAAAAGATTCATTTGTAATTATAGCACGCAGTGGCACTTTCGTCAACCCTTTTTTAATATTTTTTTGAAGTTTTTTTCTAATCTGCGAGAAAATATACCCATAAGCATACCCTGTTTTTTGTCAAAATGACCAAAAATATGCCGAAAGACGATAGCGCTCATATGCATAAATACGCCGTTTTTGCTTGAGTTTTATACATTTATACATTTTTTGAGCTCCAAAGTTGTGCTTTTGCACAAAAATTGCTGTTTTTTCAGGTTTTGAACCGAAGTGAGTACCAAGAAATCCCAAAATCCACCGTTTTTGGACAAAAATGGAAGATATGCGAGTATATCCGTCACTCTTGATTTTCTCCGCGCGCGCACGTATATATACAAGGATGGAATTTGCCCTATCCGTCATTCCGAGCAAGCCCATTTTGCATGACGGTTGCCTCAAGGCGTCATGCACGCCGATGCCAACGACCGACGTAAGCTGCATGTTTACGTCCTCCATTCCGCACCGTACGGCAATCCCCTTTTTTATTTCTGTTTCTTTATTTAGAATTATTCTTATTCTCATTCTAATAAAATCCGATCAAAATAAAAAGCCCTGCCGAAGCAGAGCTTTTGGTTTATCAGAAAACATAAGCACTCTCTTGGAGTTTTGAAAACACCGTTTTGCTCGACAAATTGGAATCTACTTAATCCACCATTCAGGAGTTATTTCACCGAGCTTTATAGTACGCCCTGTAGCGTAGTCAAGCATAATTTCGATATCGTAATAATTTCCTGCCATAAGTTGAACCATAAGCTCTCGGCAAGCACCACAAGGCGCACCGTTTGAGCCATCGGGCAAAATACAGAGGACTTTATCGATTTCCTGTTCCCCGTTCGTGATCATATTAAAAATAGCATTTCTCTCTGCACAAATGCCAAGCGTCGAGCAAGTGTCAACACATACTCCCGTATATATGTTCCCTGACTTTGAGCAAATAGCGGCAGATACCTCCCCGCAGGTGATGTATTCCGAAATCCTCCGCTCATTCCATACGGCTTTTGCGGCTTCATACATATCAATCCAAATCTTTTCCATCGGCAATCCCCTCCGTCACATTCAAGTTTATCGATTGGCTAGATTATACCATAAAAACGGCAAAAAGTAAATACTCTTTGCGAACTTCGCCTTTTGCAAGGCGGTGCTGCGCACTTGTTTTGCTCTTCGCAAAACATTCGCAGAGCAATCTGCACTCGCTCGCTTACAAGCAAGCTTGCAGACTCGCTTCGTTTGATTATATGGACGGCGGGGGTTTTTACAAATTGAACCGCATACACGGTAGGGGCGAACTGTGTTCGCCCGCGGGCGTTCAAAGAACGCCCCTACGAAAACGAAAAACAGCACCCATCGAAATGGATGCTGTTTTTGTATCGAAATAATCGCCGTAAGGCTGAAATTATCTCTTGGAGTTTTAAGAACACCGTTTGATATCGTGAATAACGTGAAATATCGTGTGATATCGTAGATTTATCGTGTGTTTTCGTGCGATATCGTGAATATCGTGAGTATCGCCCTATAAAGTGTTGCACCAAATTTGCACCAAAATTACACCAACATTCAACGCCTATTCAGCTCAACAAATTGGAATTTATACGTTTATACCAAAAAACTCTTTGTTATTACTAATTTTTGCTTGGATAATTTCGGCTAATGCTTTCATATATTTTTTCTTACTGTACCAAAAGAACGGATTTTTAAGACCAAATATCCATCTTTGATGTTTTTCTAATATTGCGTTATTATCCCAAACATTCAACTGTCTTTGCTTTAAATCAGGATAAGCAGTTGAAAAAACATCAGAAAAATAAAAATCTATTTCATCTCTTTGCAACAATTCAGATATTGTAAAGCAGCCACTATCATTATAAAAACTATAAGTTTTTGTTACCCAATTACCAAATGGAGTGCTCTCGAATGTTTGCTCTGTGAATTTTAAATTATATTTCTCTACCAAGAACATTAACTCTTTAACAGCATATTGCATAGTATTTTCCTTCCTCCAAAGCACTTTGACATTTGAATTTAATCAAATTTTCGGTTTTCAGTGAGTATATTATATAACATTTCCGCAAATAAATCAAGGTGGAAGCCGTTATCATTAGGCGAAGCCAACACACTTGTCGAAGACAAGTATCATTCAAAAAGCGGAG
>JAFVRI010000051.1 GCA_017504335.1 Clostridia bacterium | reverse complement strand
GGGCAAGTTTGATTGGACCAAGTATCCCGACAAATTCCCCGGTCTTTGCACCCCCGATGAGAGCTATCACGGCGTTACCTACACCGAGCGGTTTGGCTTGGAGGGCGCCTTCATTACCAAGGCAACGGCACAGCTTATGCGTGACTTTGGAGCCATTCAGGCACCCCAGAACGCATTCCTTCTGAACCTCGGATTGGAGAGCCTTCATGTAAGAATGCAGAGACATTGCGAGAATGGTTTGGCGGTAGCAAAGTTCTTGAAGTCCGATGACCGTATTTCTTGGGTTACCTATCCCGGACTGGAAGGCGACAAATATTACGATCTGGCACAGAAGTACATGCCGAAGGGAACCTGCGGCGTAGTCAGCTTCGGTGTGAAGGGCGGACGTGAGATGGCAGAGAAGTTCATGGGCAATTTGAAGATCGCCGCCATCGAGACTCATGTTGCCGACGCGAGAACCTGTTGTCTGCATCCCGCAAGCGCAACCCACAGACAGATGAACGAGGAAGAGCTGGTCGCTGCCGGTATCTCGGGAGATCTGGTACGTCTTTCCTGCGGAATCGAGAATGCCGACGATCTGATCGCTGACATCAAGCAGGCACTTGACGCACTGAACTAAGAAGAAGAGGAGGGAACGGTATGCCCATTAAAATACCGAATCTGTTGCCTGCTACGCAGGTACTCTTGAATGAAAATATCTTCGTCATGACCGAAACCCGCGCCATGACGCAGGACATTCGACCCTTGAAGATCCTGATGCTCAATCTGATGCCTCAGAAGATCGTCACCGAGACGCAGATCGCTCGTCTGATCGGAAACACGCCTTTGCAGGTGGAGCTGGAGCTGCTGCAGACGGCGACCCATAAATCCACCCACACCTCTGCGGAGCATATGCTGGCGTTTTACAAGACCTTCGACGAGGTCAAGGACAAGAAGTACGACGGCATGATCATCACGGGGGCTCCCGTGGAGCAGATGGAATTTGAAGAGGTGGATTATTGGGAGGAGCTTTGCGCCATTATGGAGTGGAGCAAGACCCATGTGACCAGTACCTTCCATATCTGTTGGGGGGCTCAGGCAGGACTTTACTACCATTACGGTGTAAAAAAATATCCGCTGGAAAAGAAGATGTTCGGTGTGTTTGAGCATACGCTGGATCACAAGCAGTCGATTCTCTTCCGTGGCTTTGACGATACCTTTGTGGTACCCCATTCCCGTCATACCGAATGCCGCCGTGAGGACATCGAGGCGGTTCCCGAATTGAAGATCCTTTGCTCTTCCGAAGAGGCGGGGGTGTTCGTTTGCGCCACAGATAAGGGCAGACAGATCTTTGTAACGGGTCATTCCGAGTATGATGCGGATACCTTGAAGAACGAATATTTCCGTGACAAGAATGCGGGGCTTCCCATTGAGATCCCGAAGAATTATTTCCCGGGTGATGATGATACCAAGGAGCCCATCGTCCGTTGGAGAAGCTGCGCCAATCTGCTTTACTCCAACTGGCTCAACTATTTTGTGTATCAGTCCACTCCCTACAACATCGAAGAAATCGAATAAAAAAAGAACGCGATGCTACGGCATCGCGTTCTTTTTTTGAAGTGCTTTCCAAAATCCCGCATAGGAACGGTATCCCACATATTCGGCGATCTCGTGGAGAGAAAGATCGGAGGTGGATTGCAAATATCGGGCAATGGCAATTCGGGTAGCGGTCAGCTCCTCCCGAAAGGTGTTGCCTGTATGCGCGAGAACCAGCCGTTCGGTCTGCCGCTCGGAGCGGTGAAGGATCTCTGCAAGATCGGAAAGATGCACGTCCTCGTTGTATCGGTGAAAAAAGAATTCCTGAATTAAAAATCCGTCGTCGGTACTGGCACTTGCCGTCGACTTTTCGCCCTTGTCAAAATAGCTGTAAAGGAGAGCGATAAAAGCTGAAATGATTGAAAAATCCTTGGCTTCGATCTGACGGAAAAATTCAGAGATCAGAGCAGGCGAAAGGGAATAAACAGCAAGATCCTCTGCGGGGCAATCCATTTGAAAGGCATGGTGGCGAACCGATGGATCCTGCTCCATGCAACAGTGCAGGAGCTTTGGGGGGATGACCAGCATCTCTCCATCCCCTACGGTACAAGTATCCCGACCGAAGGAGAAGCGGCAGGTGCCGCCCGTGATCAGATGGATCTCGGTATAGTTGTGCTTGTGCAAGTGTGGCGCGGGGGCGATATTTTGAAAGAATCCCTGCTGTAAGAATACCTTGCGGGTCTGGTCGATGGTTTGAATGAGAAGTTCTTGATACATAAAGATTTCCTTTTCCGACAGATTGGTTTTTGAGTTGTCTTGTGAATTGATTGAAACTTCCTTGTTTTCCTAGTATAATAATAGTATAGCATACCCACAAAAAATGTCAAGGAGGGAAATATGAAAATTGTTAGAATCGGTGAGCCGACGGTAGTTATGAGCAACCCCCAAAGCCACCACAATTATTTCGGATGGCCTACGGCGGCAAAGCTGCAAAACGGAAAGATCGCCGTGGTGGCATCGGGTTTTCGCCTGCGTCACATTTGTCCGTTTGGGAAAATGGTGATTTCCTACAGCGAGGACGACGGAGCGACTTATACCGTTCCCGCGCCCGTCATTGACACGGTGTTGGATGACCGTGACGGTGGGATCGTGCCCTTTGGAGAGAAGGGGGTAGTTGTGACATCCTTTAATAATACGGTGGCGTTTCAGAAAACCTATCACAGAACCGACGTGTATTCTTTTGCGTATTTGGCAACGGTGACCCCCGAGGAAGAAACGAGGGATCTGGGATCAACCTATCGCATCAGCCACGACTGCGGCGTGACCTTCGGACCGATCATGAAAAGCCCCGTGGATGCGCCTCACGGTCCCATCGCCCTTCCCGACGGAACCCTTTTGTGGGTGGGAAGAACCTATTCCCGCGACGACTCGGTGATGCCTGTGGATCGAATCGAGGCACACCGACTCTATCCCGACGGACGAATGGAATTCGTGGGAGCCATTGACGGTATTGTGTTGGACGGTCAGTCCCTTCTTTCCTGCGAACCTCACGGAATCGTGCTGAAGGATGGAAGCATCCTGGTTCATATTCGTGTGCAGGAACGGGCAAAGGGAGAAGAAAAGGCGTTTATGATCTTCCAGACCGTTTCTCACGACGGAGGAAAAACTTGGGAGAAGCCCTACCAAATTCTTGACCGCTTGGGTGGGTCACCTCCTCATTTGTTTCGCCATTCTTCGGGTGTGCTGATCTGCACGTATGCGCTCCGAGAAGAGCCTTTCTCGATTCGGGCAATGTTTAGCCACGATGAGGGAAAAACTTGGGATACAGATCATGATCTGTATGTGAACGGAGTCAGCTTCGATCTTGGTTACCCTTCCACTGTAGAGTGTGCGGACGGAAGTCTTTTGACCGTCTTTTATGCGCATCTGGCAAAGGATGCGCCTGCCGTGATCGCACAGCAGAAGTGGAAAATGGAGGATTGAGATGTATGTATCACCTGAGAAAAAGCAGAGTGTTGAAAAAGATCCGAGAGGGCGGGGTTGCTTATTCCATGAAGCTCAACCTTGCAGATCCGAGAATTGCGGAGATCGCCGCCATGTCGGGATTCGACTGCATCTGGATCGACATGGAGCACGTGCCATCGGATTATATTGACCTTGAAAACATGATTCGTGCCGCAAAGCTCTATGACGTGGATACCGTGGTCCGTGTGGCAAAGGGAAGCTACAACGATTTCATCAAGCCCTTCGAGGCGGATGCCGGCGGGATTATGATCCCTCACCTCATGAGCTTGGAGGAAGCCAAGAAGATCGTGTACTTCACCAAATTTCATCCCATCGGCAGACGTCCCATCGACGGCGGCAATGCGGACGGAAAGTTTGGGCTTGTTACCACCATGGATTATATCACCGAGGCCAATCGGGAGCGGTTCAATATCGTACAGATCGAGGATCCCGAACCCATGGACGAGTTGGAAGAGATCTGCAAGCTTCCCGGGATCGACATGATCTTTTTCGGCCCCGCCGATTTCAGTCACGCCATGGGAATGCCCGAAAACATCATGAATGAAAAGACCTTGACGGCTCGCGCCCTTGTGGCAAGGACCGCAAGAACATACGGCAAGATGGCGGGGACGGTGGGAAGCACCGCAAACCGTCAGGCGCTCATTGATGAAGGCTTCAACTTCATCAATCTCGGAGCGGACGTGGTTGGTCTTTCTCAGTATTTCGGAAATATCGTCAAGGAAATCGGAGAGAAATAAAATTCAATGCTTGAAAAAAACTTTGTTTGGTGATATAATGGTATCGCAGATCGCAAACAAAGGAGCAAGAAAATGAAACAACCGATTTATACAGGCGCATGGGGCAACTGCCACATTCAGGGCATTGCCGTGGATCGCAAGCAGGGATATATTTATTATTCCTTTACCACAAAGCTGGTCAAGGCGACCATGAACGGTGAGATCGTGGGATCTCTGGACGGCCTTGTGGGGCATCTCGGATGCATCGCCTTCAACGAACAGGACGGATGCGTGTGGGGATCTTTGGAATATAAAAACGATTCCATCGGGAAAGGGATCCTCGGCGCCATCGGATCGGATGCTGCCTTTGAGGACGCATTTTATATTGCGAGAATTGAGGTAGATCGGATTGACCGAGTGGGGATCCCTGCCGATCAGAGCGACATCATGAAGTGTGTGTATCTGCGTGAGGTGGTGGAGGATTACAATGCTACCGTCACCGACAAGGAGGGAAGAGAACACCTTCATCGGTACGGTTGCTCGGGCATTGACGGTCTGACCTTTGCACCTTTTCCCGGAATGACCGAAAAGGATGGGATGTATCTGTACGTTGCCTACGGTGTCTATGGAGACGAAAGTCGGAGTGACAACGATCATCAGGTGCTTCTGTGCTATGACGTAAAGGAGTGGAAGCGGTATCTTGCCCCCTTGGATCAGACCGCTATGCATCAAAGCGGCCCCGATATCCCCGAAAGAAAATTCTTTGTCTATACGGGAAACACCCGCTACGGTGTACAGAATCTGGAGTATGACCGATATACCAATGCCGTATTTATGGCGGTGTATCGGGGAGGCAAATCGCAGTTTGCCAACTACGATCTCTTTGCGGCGGATTGGTCGAAGGCCCCCGTCAAAGCTCGCCTTGCGGGAATGGAAGAAGAGGGTGAGACCCTCAGCCTCTTGCCCATGGGGCAGAGAGACGGAGAGAGCCAAATCTACGGGTGGCGGTTCCCCCACGGAGCCACGGGACTCTATTCCTTCGGAGACGGCAACTGGCTCATTTCCGAAAATCGCAGAACCGATGCGGGACAGTGCGGCTATATCTTTCAGTACGTGTGGGATGAAAAGCATCCCTTCTTGACCAAAGGATAAAAAGAATATAACGGAAAAGGACGAAGAAATTTCGAAATCGAAATTCTTCGTCCTTTTTTGTGTTAGAATATAACGTATTTTTATAGCTCAATGAGCTCCTTGGGACTCTTGGTGAAATTCCGAACCGAGCCGTCAAGGTCGATGGCGACCATGTCCTCGATGCGGCAGCCGAAGCGACCTTCTAAATAGATGCCGGGCTCTACCGTGACCACGTTTCCACGAACCAAACGGGAATCAGCGGGAGCGGTGGGAGCAAGCCTTGGGGCTTCATGCACCAGCATTCCCACACCGTGGCCGAGGCTGTGTCCGAAGTTCTTGCCATAGCCTGCTTCCTTGATGATGCTTCGGGCGGTTGCGTCCGCTTCCTTGCAGAAAACACCCTCGGCGATAAACTCCAAAGCCGCCATCTGTGCACGGAGTACGGTGTTATAAACGGTTTTCATTTCCTCGGAGACCTTGCCGATGGCAACGGTTCTCGTCATGTCCGAGCAATAGCCATCTACACGGGCACCGAAATCCATGGTGAGAAATCCACGCTCTAAAAGCTTGTTTCTCGGAACACCGTGGGGCAGAGAAGACGCCGAGCCCGATACGGCAATGGTGGAAAAGGCACACGCCTCCGCACCCTTGCGACGCATGAAATATTCCAGCTCCAGTGCCACTTCCTGTTCGGTGACGTTGGGAGAAATAAATGCCAGAATGTGAGAAAATGCCGCGTCGGTAATGGCTTGCGCACGCGCCATGCGATCCAGCTCCTCAGCGGTTTTGATGCTTCTCAGCTCGGTCAAAAGACGGGAACCGCCAAAGATCAGCTCACAGCCTGCGAAGGCATCGCAAAAGGTGCGGTAGGAGGCACAGGAGAGGGATTCGTCTTCCATGGCAAGGCGGGTAATTCTTCGCTCGGCAATCAACTCTGCCAAGGTTTGCTTCATTCCTTTTTGTGCGGTGGCTGTTATAGAATCAAATTCCTTGACCGAAGCCTTTGCCGCCTCAATATAGCGTGAGTCGGTCAGAAGAATGGCGTCGTCCTCGGTGATGAGCAGGTAGCCGTCCGAAAAATGAAAGTCGGTCAGATACCGCTGGTTGATCTCCGAGGAAACGAGGATGCCGTCTGCCTGGATGGTTCCGAGAGCGGCTTTCAGCCGTTGCAGGTGGGTCATGAAAGAACCTCCTTGGCGTGCTGCCATTGTTCCTTCATAAAGAGGGCATCCTCCGCCATGGTTCCCGCCGATTCGCAGATGATGCGAGGGCAAACACCCTCACGGACGATCGCCTCGGCAAGAGGCTCAAAATCGGGGCCGAATACCCGATCCTCAAAGGTCAGGTGCTTTTTCTCTCCCGCATTCGTGTATTCGATCTTGGAAAAATGGCAGTGCAGATTGTAGGCATAGTCATCGCCAAGCGCGTTTGCGATCCGATCAAAGACGGCGCGGTAGCTGTCCACGGTGGAGAAATAATTGCCCAGATGACGGGCATTCAGATGCCCGAAATCCACCACGGGATGGTAAAGGGGAGAGATCTTGCAAAGGGTCAAAACTTCGTCAAGTGTGCCCAGCTGATTGATCTTTCCCATGGTCTCCAGACCCATGCGAATGTCGGTATTGCCGTTGACCTCCAAATTTTTTTCAAGGGTGTCGGCAGCAAGTGCCATAGCCTCCTCACGGGTGATTTTCGCGGCGCTTCCCGTGTGAATGACGATGGTGTCGGCATTCAACGCTTCCGCAGCGGAAAGGGAACGGGAAATATAGTCAATGCTCTTCAGTCGCTTTTCGGGATCCACTCCCGAAAGGGAAATGAAATAAGGGGTGTGCAGTGACATGAGAATGCCGTGTTCACGGGCTTTTTCGCCGATCTTGCGAAGGGTGGCCTCGCCTGCGGTCAGACCGTTGCCTGCCTGGTATTCATAGGCATCCAAGCTACGGGCGGCAAGCCAACCGGGAGCTTGGATCGTTGCTTTCATGCCTTCGTCGTAGAAGGATTCGCTGTTTCCTCCGGGGCCGAAGGTGGGATGATCAATTTTACGCATGTGCTTTTTTCTCCTGTTTTTTTCTGTATCTGCGCATAAAGGGCTTTTCCAAAAGCCGCTTGAAGCGGAAGAAAAGGGTGGTTTTGTCTTTGATGGGGGGGACGATGATGGAGATCATGTCCAAGCGGTGAACCGCCAGCGTATCGGTGAGAAGCTGGTCACCGAGACCTGCAGTCTCCTCGGGCGTGACGCCCATGACACGCATGGCATCCAGAATCGCCTTGCCTCCGGGCTTGCCGCTGTCGGGATAGGCGGGTAGACCCAAGGTGCGGTTGAACAGCTCCACACGGGGGGGATGGTTGTTGGAGATCAGCGCGGCTTTGATGCCGTGAGCCTCCAGATCGGCAAACCAATCCAAAATATTCTGATCGGGCTCGGCGACCTCGTAGGGTGCCAAGGTGTTGTCAATATCGATGACCAGCCCACGAATGCCAAGCTCGGAAAGAAATGAGGGAGTCACATCCCGAAAGGTAGGGAATACATAATCGGGGGTCAATAAATAGGATAAGGTATGTCGATGTTTTTTCATAAATCCCGTCCTTTTTCATGCTTACGATGGTATCATTGTATCACAAAATCATGGATTTCGCAATAGGTTAAAAAAAGTTTGAAAAAATTTCAAAGAAACCCTTGACAAATCAAAAAAGATGTGCTATTATATTAAGGCAGTTTTCCGAAGAGGATATGCGAGTGTAGTTCAATGGTAGAATCCCAGCCTTCCAAGCTGGTCGCGTGGGTTCGATTCCCATCACTCGCTCCAATAAACAAATGGCGCATTGAATGCGCCATTTGTTCAGTCTGTGCCTTTAGCTCAGTTGGATAGAGCAACTGCCTTCTAAGCAGTAGGTCAGGGGTTCGAATCCCTTAAGGCACGCCATACGGTGGGTGTAGCTAAGTTGGTTATAGCGCCAGGTTGTGGCCCTGGAGGCCGTGGGTTCGAATCCCATCACTC